>CAUUFM010000074.1:0-5312 GCA_963544505.1 uncultured Lachnospiraceae bacterium
CCGCCGTGCTCACCGCAGATACCGAGCTTTAATTCCGGCTTTTCTTTACGTCCTTTTTCTACAGCCATAGCTACAAGCTTACCTACACCGTTTTGGTCAAGTCTTGCAAACGGATCCGACTCATAAATTTTGTTTTGATAATAAGAATCCAGGAATTTACCGGCATCATCACGAGAAAAACCGAAAGTCATCTGTGTCAAATCGTTTGTACCGAATGAGAAAAAGTCAGCCTCCTGTGCTATCTCATCTGCCAATAGAGCAGCTCTTGGAATTTCTATCATAGTTCCGACCTTATAGTCTATATCGGAATTCTTTTCTTTCTTAACCGCTTCAGCAGTTTCAACGACTAAATCCTTAACGAATTTAAGCTCTTTCTTTTCTCCTACAAGAGGAATCATAATCTCCGGAATGATGTCAAATCCTTTTTCATTCTTTACTTCAATAGCGGCTTCCATTACAGCTATGGTCTGCATTTTGGCTATTTCAGGGTATGTAACCGCAAGACGACAGCCTCTATGTCCCATCATAGGATTGAACTCGTGTAACTCGTTACACTTCGCCTTGATCTCATCTACATTCTTTCCCATATCCTTTGCAATGCTTGCTATTTCCGCATCATCTGTAGGAACAAATTCGTGTAGCGGAGGGTCAATATAGCGAATAGTCATAGGTCTGTTCTCTAAAGCCTCATACATAGCCTTAAAGTCACTCTTCTGGAATGAAATCATTCCGTCTAAAGCCTTTTGTCTTTGTTCTTTGGTATCCGATAAAATCATCATTCTCATCTGATGAATTCTGTCCGCCTCAAAGAACATATGCTCGGTACGACATAATCCGATACCTTCCGCTCCGAGCTTTATGGCATTTAAGGTATCTTTAGGAGTGTCGGAATTTGTGCGAATTTTAAGTGTTCTGTATTCGTCAGCCCACTTCATTATTCTGTCAAAGTTACCGCCTATTCCCGCTTCAACGGTCTTTATATCTCCTTTATAAATCTTTCCTGTAGAACCGTCAAGAGAAATATAATCTCCCTCATTAAATGTATGTCCGCCAAGTTCAAAAGTCTTAAGCTCTTCATTTATTTTGATTTCAGCACAGCCTGATACACAGCAGGTTCCCATTCCACGAGCAACAACTGCGGCGTGAGAGGTCATACCGCCTCTAACGGTTAAGATACCCACCGCCGCATTCATTCCCTCTATATCTTCAGGAGATGTTTCAAGACGAACAAGTATTACTCTTTCGCCTCTACCGCCCTTTCCGGCAGCCTTTGCGGCATCGGCGGTAAAGTAAACCTTTCCGGCGGCAGCTCCGGGGGACGCCGGAAGAGCCGAGCCTATCACTTCACCCATCTTTAACGCTGCGGAATCAAAGGTAGGGTGTAAAAGTTGGTCTAAAGATTTAGCCTCTATTCTGGTCACAGCCTCTTTCGGAGTAATCATTCCCTCATCTACCAAATCGCAAGCTATCTGTATAGCGGCGGGAGCCGTTCTCTTTCCATTTCTGGTTTGCAGGAAAAATAGCTTTCCCTCTTCTATTGTAAATTCCATATCCTGCATATCCTTAAAATGCTTTTCAAGGTTCATAGCAAGATCCATAAACTGCTTATAAACATCGGGCATATCTTTTTGAAGCTGTGTTATAGGACTTGGAGTACGCACACCTGCCACCACATCTTCACCCTGTGCATTGATTAAATACTCTCCGTATATACCCTTTGCACCTGTAGAGGGATTTCTCGTAAACGCAACACCCGTACCCGATGTATCACCCTTGTTTCCGAATACCATTGTCTGTACGTTTACAGCCGTTCCCCAGTCACCCGGAATATCATTCATACGACGATACACTATCGCACGAGGATTGTCCCAAGACCTGAACACCGCCTTTACGGCCCCCATCAGCTGATCTTTGGGTTCTTGAGGAAACTCTTCTCCGTTCATTGCATCTGCATATACTTTTTTAAATTTATTTACCAGCTCTTTCAAGTCATCGGTAGTCATTTCAGTATCATATTTTATGCCTTTTGCTTCCTTTAATTCGTCTATTATTTTTTCAAAGTAAGATTTGGGAACTTCCATTACAACATCTGAATACATCTGTATAAATCTTCTATATGAGTCATAAGCAAATCTGGGATTGGCGGTTTTTTTGGCAAAACCCTCAACCGACACATCGTTTAATCCGAGATTAAGTATAGTATCCATCATACCCGGCATAGAAGCTCTTGCTCCCGAACGAACCGAAACAAGCAACGGATCATTCACATCTCCGAATTTTTTCCCGTTTTCTTTTTCAAGCCAGGATAATGCTTCAAAAATTTGACTTTCTATCTCTGAAGAAATCTTTTTCCCCTGATCGTAATAATCGGTACAAGCCTCCGTTGTGACGGTAAAGCCTTGTGGAATAGGCATTTTAAGACCTGTCATCTCCGCCAAGTTACAGCCCTTTCCTCCTAAAAGATTTCTCATTGAGGCATTTCCTTCCGGAAATTTATACACCCATTTTGTAGCCATATCTGTTCCTCCTAAAATTTTTACAAAAATCTATTTATAAATAAAATTAAACACATATTTATAAGCCTTATATTATGGACATATTAACTAAACTTTTGCTTTAATTGTAGCACGTTTTGATATTATCAACAAGTCAAAATTTAAATTTTTCTATGAAATATTTTTCAAGATCTGAAATGTTTACTCTTTCTTGAGCCATTGTATCTCTGTCTCTTACAGTGACACAGTTATCGTTTTCCGACTCAAAATCATATGTTATACAAAACGGAGTCCCAACTTCGTCCTGTCGTCTATATCTTTTTCCTATATTACCTCTATCATCAAAATCACAATTATAATTTTCCGATAAAACGGTATAGATTTTTTCAGCACCTTCGGATAATTTCTTTGACAACGGCAATACTGCTATTTTTATAGGAGCAATTACCGGGTGAAAATGCAATACGGTTCTTATATCACCCTCCGCAATTTCCTCTTCATCATAAGCGGAGCATAAGAATGCCAACAACATTCTGTCCACACCTAAAGACGGCTCTATTACATAAGGGATATATCGCTTTTTCTTTTCGTCATCAAAGTATGTCAAATCTTCTTTTGAAACATTTTGATGACAATTCAAATCATAATCCGTTCTGTCAGCCACTCCCCACAGCTCTGAAAAGCCGAATGGAAACAGAAATTGAAAATCGGTTGTAGCCTTACTGTAAAAAGAAAGCTCTTCTTTTGCGTGATCGTGCAATCTTAATTCATCTTCCTTTATTCCGAGACTTAAAAGCCATTTATGACAAAAATCTTTCCAATAAGCAAACCATTCCAAATCCGTATCCGGTTCGCAAAAAAATTCAAGCTCCATCTGTTCAAATTCTCTTGTCCTGAAAATAAAATTACCGGGAGTTATCTCGTTTCTGAATGATTTCCCTATCTGCCCTATTCCGAACGGTATTTTTTTCCTTGATGTTCTGGCAACATTTTTAAAATTCACAAATATTCCCTGTGCCGTTTCAGGTCTCAGATAAACAGTGCTCTTGCTGTCATCTGTAATTCCCATAAAGGTCTTAAACATAAGGTTGAACTGTCTGATATCGGTAAAATTATGTTTACCGCAGGACGGGCATTTAATATTATGTTCATCAATATAAGTCATCATCTTTTCATGACTCCAACCGTCAATTCCGTCCTCTACGGTCAGATTGTTTTCTTTCATATAAGCTTCTATTATATTATCAGCCCTGAATCTTTCGTGACATTCTCTGCAATCAGTTAACGGATCGCTGAAACCTCCTAAATGCCCTGATGCCTCCCAAGTTTTAGGATTCATTAAAATAGCACAGTCAATTCCTACATTATAAGGGGATTGCTGAATAAATTTTTTCCACCACGCCTTTTTTATATTGTTTTTCAGTTCAACACCTAATATTCCGTAATCCCAAGTATTCGCAAGCCCTCCGTAAATTTCACTCCCCGGATGTATAAAACCCCTTGCCTTACATAAAGCCACTATCTTTTCCATTGATTTTTTTGAACCGGACATCAGTATACCTTCTTTCTATAAAAATGTTTTGTTTTTTATGTTAAATTCCTTAAAATATCATAAATTATACACGAAAGAACTTTTACAGTCAACAATATGCCTCCTTAAGTTTCGGCATTTCATATACGATTATCTATGTTTCATTATAGCACTCACAATAACACCGATAATGGCAAGTACCCCGACCGTTAGAGAAATAATATCATTTTTTTTCTTCAATTTTTTTCTCTTTTCAATCTCTTCTTTTGAAACCGCAGGAGCAACATCTTTGTCATTCTCCTGATTTTCAATATTCTTATTTAACTCTTCATTATTATTTAATTCAACTTTGTTATCAGACATTTATTAACCTCCAAAAAATAATTTTATTAAAAATGCTTCATAATTTCATTATACAAAGTATCCGCAATTCTTTTTTGAACATTTATTCCCGGATGCCCTATCGCTCCTATGCCTTCCTCTTCTCTTTGAATATCTATTTCCACAAAAAATATTTTATCATCTTTTTCTTTAAAACAATTTTTTATCATAGAAGATATAGGCTTAACTAAGCTGTTTTCAATTACTCCATAAGAAATATATATATAAGCATTTTTATTTTTAGTTCTTATCTTCTTTATAAATTTTTCATATTCTGACAAAAAATTTGCCAATCTGTCTTTCTTATCTTTAATATAACTTATATCATTACTGCCAAGATTAATCACTATAATATCCGCCTGAGGATAAGCATTTTTATCATCAAACGGATAGATATTCGGAATAAGATTATATGTATTCGGGGTATCCGCATTAGGCTCTATCCATCTTGAAATTATTCCGTTTCCGCTCTGTGCAAATATATAGGTATCCATATTTAAAGCCTTGCCCAATAAAAAAGAATAGGCTTTTAAGACATCTTCTTGTTTTGTAGTAAACTCACTTGAATTATTTATACCGAGAACCCCATAGCCCGCACTGATACTGTCCCCTATTATATGTAGCTTTTTATCGGATTTTTTAACTTTTTCAATTTCTTTTGAAAATTTTAAGTTGGACAAAGAGATATTTAAAAATTGTTCTTCAGTAATTTTAATTAATGTTATTTTTCTCTTAAAATCAGAGTTTTCAGAAATTTTATATTGCTTTAATAATTTATAAACAGGTATTTTTACAGCCTTATCATAGTCATCATCTATTATCACGGCGATGTATGGGCAACTGTCCTTATCAAAGGTTTCTATTTCCGGTGCTATATCCATATGTACCTCTCCGGAGGTATAAAA
>CAUUFM010000075.1:0-5269 GCA_963544505.1 uncultured Lachnospiraceae bacterium
ATTTATAATTTTAAAACAATGCTTGACAAACATATAAAAAAGGAGTATATTGATAATACAAATTAGCACTCGAACAAAGTGAGTGCTAACAAAGAGAGGTGAGGAGTATGGATTTAGATGAGAGAAAGCTTAAAATATTATCTGCTATTATAGATACTTATCTATCTACCGGAGAGCCTGTAGGCTCAAGGACAATTTCAAAATATACCGATTTAAATCTTAGCTCCGCCACTATCAGAAATGAGATGTCGGACTTGGAGGAGATGGGATTTATATTACAACCTCACACATCTGCCGGCAGAATTCCGTCGGACAAGGGATACAGGCTTTATGTGGACAGTATGATGAAAGACAAGATGCGTTCCATTGAGGCACTTAATGATATGGTGGTTGAAAAGGCGGACAGACTGGAGGAGATGCTGAAACATATAGCCAAGTCACTCGCAGATAAAACGGAATATCCGACCGTTGTAGCCGCTCCCGCAACTAAGAGCAATAAGGTAAAATTCATACAGTTAAGTAGAATTGACAGGATACATATTCTTGCGGTTGTGGTGGTAGAGGGAAATATTGTCAGAAACAAGCTTATCGAGGTGGGAGAATATTTATCCGATGCGGAGCTTTTAAAGCTTAATATGCTTTTTAACTCTTCATTCTGCGGACTCGGAGCGGATCAGATTACCTTGGAGCTTATAAACGATATTAAACAGCAGGCAGGCGATTATGAGGGACTTGTCGGAAATGTAATAGATGAGGTCGGAAGTGCCGTATGTCAAAGTAAAGAGGGAGTCAGGATTTTTACAAGCGGTGCCAATAATATATTTAAGTATCCCGAATTAAGCAAGCAGGACAATGCTATGAAATTGATTTCCGTATTTGAGGAGCAACAGGAATTAAACGAGCTTGTAAATGAGTTAAGAGATGAAAAAAACGAAATTCAGATTTACATAGGAGATGAGGCTTCAGCTATGGATATCAAGGATTGCAGTATTGTGACCGCCACATACAATCTCGGTAAAGATTTGACAGGGACTGTAGGAATCATAGGACCTAAAAGAATGGACTATGAAAACGTTGTCAGGGCGTTAAAGACATTGAAGATACAGCTTAACAGCATTTTCAAAATAGATAATGATGAATAGAAAGGAGCCTTAATAATGGCAGAAAATAATGATATGGAATTGGAAAAAGACACACTTGAAGATACTAATGACAATATTGATAAATCAAATGAAGAAGTAATTGATGAAGTGGAGCAGACAGATAAAGAGGAATGTAAAAAGTCGGATTCCGATACCGATAAAGATAAAAAAGGGAAAAAAGGCTTTTTTAAGAAAAATGATAAAGAAGAGAAAATAAAGAAACTTGAAGAAGAAGTGATTCAGCTTAAAGATAAGTATACAAGACAGTTGGCGGAATTTGAAAATTTCAGAAAAAGAAATGAAGCCCTGCAAAACAAAATGTATGATATAGGGGCAAAGGATATAATAGAAAAAATTCTTCCGGTGGTGGACAGCTTCGATATGGCGGTTAAGGGAATAGATGAAAATACTGAAGACGCCTTTGTTAAAGGAATGTTGCAGGTTTATAAACAGATGAATACCACATTAAAGGAGCTTAATGTCGAGATAATACCGGCAGTCGGAGAGGAGTTTAATCCGGACTTTCATAATGCGGTAATGCAGGTGGAAGATGAAAATACGGACAGCGATATAATAGTGGAAGAACTGATGAAAGGTTATAAGTATAAAGATACAATAGTCAGATATTCAATGGTAAAGGTGGCTAAGTAGCCCGAATATAAAACATATAAAAGTTAAGAATCTATAAATAGTTAAAATATATTACAGTTTAATGATAAAAAGGAGAAAAGTTATGGGAAAAATAATAGGAATAGACTTAGGAACAACAAATTCATGTGCATCTGTAATGGAGGGAGGAAAGCCTGTAATTATCACTAATACGGAGGGTGCAAGAACCACACCGTCGGTGGTGGCTTTTACAAAGACCGGTGAAAGACTTATCGGTGAGCCTGCTAAAAGACAGGCGGTAACCAATGCGGACAAGACAATATCTTCAATTAAAAGACATATGGGTACGGATTTTAAGACGGAGATTGACGGAAAGAAATATACACCCCAGGAAATATCCGCAATGGTGTTACAAAAAATCAAGGCAGATGCTGAAAGCTATCTCGGAGAAACGGTAACGGAGGCGGTAATCACGGTACCGGCATATTTTAACGACGCACAAAGACAGGCTACAAAAGATGCCGGAAAGATTGCGGGTCTTGATGTAAAGAGAATTATAAATGAACCTACAGCCGCAGCGTTGGCATACGGTTTGGATAATGAAAAAGAACAGAAAATAATGGTTTATGACCTTGGCGGCGGTACATTCGATGTATCTATTATTGATATAGGTGACGGAGTAATAGAGGTATTGTCCACAGCAGGAGATAATCACTTGGGTGGAGATGATTTTGACCAAAAACTCACAGAATATATGCTCTCCGAATTTAAAAAACAGGAGGGAGTGGATCTGTCAAATGATAAGATGGCTTTACAAAGGCTTAAAGAGGCGGCTGAAAAGGCTAAAAAAGAATTATCATCAGCCACCACTACAAATATAAACCTGCCGTTTATTACAGCTACGGCTGAAGGACCCAAGCATTTTGATATGAATATTACAAAGGCTAAATTTGATGAATTGACAGCAGACTTGGTTGAAAGAACCGCAGCTCCGGTTCAAAGAGCATTGCAAGATGCGGGAATAAATTCATCGGAGCTCGGCAAGGTTCTGTTGGTGGGAGGTTCTACCAGAATTCCGGCAGTACAGGATAAGGTAAAGATGCTGACAGGTCAGGAGCCGAGCAAGACATTAAATCCTGATGAATGTGTGGCTATAGGTGCAAGTATTCAGGGCGGAAAGCTGGCAGGTGATGCCGGTGCCGGAGATATTTTATTGCTTGATGTTACCCCGTTGTCTTTAGCGATAGAAACTATGGGCGGTGTGGCTACGGTGTTAATTCCGAGAAACACCACCATTCCTACGAAAAAAAGTCAGATTTTCTCAACTGCAGCCGACAATCAGGAGGCGGTTGATATCAATGTAACACAGGGAGAAAGACAGTTTTCAAAGGACAACAAATCTTTAGGACATTTCAGATTGGACGGTATTTTGCCGGCAAGAAGGGGTGTTCCGCAGATAGAGGTAACCTTTGATATAGATGCAAACGGTATCGTAAATGTATCGGCAAAAGATTTGGGTACAGGAAAAGAGCAACATATTACCATTACCGCAGGTTCAAATATGTCAGATGCCGACATTGAAAAGGCTGTAAAAGAGGCGGCACAGTTCGAGGCTGAGGACAAGAAGAGAAAAGAGGCTGTGGACGCAAAAAATGATGCGGATTCTATTATCTTCCAGACAGAAAAGGCGTTAAACGAGGTGGGAGATAAGATAAGCGAAGATGACAAGGCAAAGATACAGGGCAACATAGATGAGCTTAAGAAGCTCGTGGAAAATGCCGATCCCGCCACTCTTACAGAAACGCAGATACAGGATATAAAAGCCGCACAGGAAAAGCTTATGACAGAAAGCCAAAATCTGTTTGCCAAGATGTATGAAAATGCTCAAGGAGCGGCAGGAGCAGCTTCCGATATGGGAGGTGCAAATACGGCTGATATGAGCGGTACAAATAATGACGATACTACGGTAAATGATGATAACGTGGTGGACGGAGATTTTAAAGAAGTATAAAAATAGATAATTGAGGTTGGATTATGGCAGAAAAAAGAGATTACTACGAGGTATTGGGAGTCAGTAAAAGCTCTAACGTAGATGAGATAAAAAAAGCATATAGACAGTTAGCCAAAAAATACCATCCTGACAGTAATCCGGGTGATAAAGAGGCGGAACAAAAATTTAAAGAAGCCTCTGAAGCCTACGCCATATTAAGTGACGCTGATAAGAGGGCAAAATACGATCAGTTCGGGCATTCAGCATTTGATGGCGCAGGTGGACCGGGATTTGATTTCAGCAATATGGACTTTTCGGACATATTCGGCAGTTCTATTTTCGGCGATATATTCGGAGGTATGTTTGGCGGAGGCTCAAGAAGGGCTTATAACGGTCCGATGAAGGGTCAAAATATAAGAACATCGGTGCAGATAGATTTTATGGAGGCTGTATTCGGCTGTGAAAAAGAATTGCAGCTTAACCTTAAAGAAGAGTGCGGCAGCTGTAAGGCTACAGGAGCTAAGGCGGGGACTGCACCTGTCACCTGTTCAAAATGCGGAGGAAGAGGGCAGGTGGTTCAGACTATGAGAACACCGCTCGGGAATATACAAAATGTTTCAACTTGTCCTGATTGTCACGGTACGGGAAAGATAATAAAAGAAAGATGCCCTGATTGTAACGGTAGCGGATATAAAACGAGCAGAACCAAGATAGCGGTATCTATTCCGGCAGGAATTGATCAGGAAAATATGGTAAGAATATCGGGTAAGGGCGAGCCGGGATTAAACGGGGGTCCAAGAGGGGATCTGATGGTAAGTATTTATATCAGACCTCACCCCATATTCATAAGACGCGGTTCGGATATACTGTCAAGCGTGAAAATTTCATTTGCACAGGCGGCACTGGGCTGTGACATATTAGCGGATACTGTGGACGGACAGGTAATATACAGCATAAAACCGGGAACGGCTACAGGAACGGTGGTCAGATTAAAGGGTAAGGGTGTTCCCCTGCTTAGCAGTAGAAGAGATAACAGCAAGGGTCAAAGAGGAGATCAGTACATTACCTTGGAGGTGGAAGTTCCCAAACAGCTTTCAAGCGAGGCGAAGAATGCAATATTGGAATTTGATAAGATTACATCAAACAGCATAGCCAAGGCAAAGGAGGCTATAGAAAATAAGACAAAAAAAGCTGATGAAGCGGAAAATGCAAATGACAAAGTAAAGGAGGACACCGGCAAGGGAGCAAAGGATACCAAGAAAAAGAAAAAAGGTATGTGGAGCGAGATTGGAGATTTTTTCAAATAAATAATATATATAATATTTTAATGTCAAATATTGAATTAGACTTTAATATGTGATACCTTAAGGTTTGTGGCGAAAAGCAGATGTAAAATCGGATAATTTTAAAAAGTTTGACATTTTTTAGGTTATATATTAAAATATAGATGAAAAAACTTAGTGGAGACATTTTATTCACCTAAAACGACCCCTCTTAGAGCGGCTACTCTAAGAGGGGTCTACTCTTT
>CAUUFM010000076.1:0-5234 GCA_963544505.1 uncultured Lachnospiraceae bacterium
GCATTTAAATCGGAAGTCAGCGGAGAGGGGTTATAATCATCTATTATCATAAAGGGGTTCATAAGCACAAACGATATCAGCGGCTCTTCAACACTTTGCAATATAAAAATTCTATCGCTCTCATCAAAAGGAACCGGCAAATACTTATGCAAATGATCAAAGCCGTAAAGCCCCTCATCAAATACTAATAATTCTTCCTCCTCATAATCCACTATTCCCAATCCTTTAACCTCTATCTGCATATGGAAAGCTCCTCCTTTTACTCATCGTGCCTTGGCGGAACATAGATAGGCTCTCCCACATATTCAATATGAACATCGGGATACTGAGTTATTTCAACATCTATACTGCCCGGAATAAACTCAAAATCTCCCTTTCCTGAACGCACATCAAAGTTCATTCTGTCCATATCGTACATTATAGACAATTTCCCCGGATCTACAGCCGTCTTTACACCTGTGCCTGCTGCCGGATAGGCTTTCATAGCCACCTCTACGTTCTTAGGTGCCGCCATTTGTTCGATTATCTTTCCCGTAACATCTTCACCGATTTCGCCCTCCAAGTACATTCTGCCGTTCTCAGCCATTCTGCCTGTAGCGGTATATGCCGCCCTGAATCCCTTTTTAGCGAATTCTTCCGTACTCTTTTTAGGAGTAGCGGAGAGTTGGTTTCTAATGTCCAATGTGTCCAGTTTTACCTTTACCGGACTGCTCTTCATTCTGATGCCGCCGCCTTGACTTTTGGTTATCTCTATCTGAGCGGTTTTATTCTGTCTTTGAACCTTTGCATTCTCTATTTTCATCTCTATGGCTATCGGCACCGTTGTTATTTTTAATAACTGATCCATAACAACATCCTTTCATACACTGTTAAAAGGGCAACATCTCTGCCAAGGTTTTAGGAATAATACTGGTTCCGAGCTTTAATGCGGTATTATAATGCATCAAGGCATTAGACCAGTTCGTAAACGCTTTCTCAGGAGTTTCTTTAGCCACCTCTTCATATCTGTTTACTAATATATCTTGAGATAATGTAAGCCTGCTCTTTGTCTTTTCCACAAAGTTCATCTTTACACCCACCTGTGTTTCTGTAGCCAGTACCCTGTTAAATGCAGCATCAAACTTCTTTAATTCTTTTGAAAATGCCTGATGCCAGTTTTCCGTACTGCCTATAGGCTCTTTCTCCGTCCAGTAGCTTGTTGCACTCGGAGGTGACCCTGCGGCGGTTTTGGCTATTCTATTCTTTGTCTGTTTGTTTATCAAATATCCGTCCTTATCCACCTCCACATCATCTTTCATAACAGGGTTTCCTGTAATCGCATCCTTTACCTGTTCTCTTGTGTGAGTTGTCTTATTATCATAAACTAAAGCTCCTGATGAATCGGCATAAAACTCCTTGTATTCGGTAGAAAAATCTTTAAATTCCCTTAACATCTTCGCCAAAGTTCCGGCAATGCTTACTATATTATCGCCCCTTTTAACAGGGGTGTTATATTTATTATCAATACCCTTCAGTGATGAAACGGAATCATCTTTATCAGCCCAGCCTATAGCCTTAAGTCCGGATAAAGATACATTAAATGCACTTGACGGTCCTATATTATAAAGACCGGTTTTATCGCCTGCGGGCATAGCTCCGGTATTCGGCTCTGTAGACAATCCGAATCCCATATCATAATATAACTTTTCGTTATTTAAAGTATCCAAGGTCTTTTCTCCCGCCGCAGGGAGATTCCCGTTTTTATCCTTGCCGGTCAGCACATCCAAGCCCCTGTAATACAGATTGCCGTTATGTAGCTCAAACGGCGGCTTACCGCCGTCAGCCCCCGCAAAAATAAAATCGCCGCTGTCTTTTGAATTAAGAGCCTGAACCATAGATTGCTGTAATTTCTCAAGCTCGGTTGCATATATTTCTCTTTGAGCCGCACTCGGATCATTTAACGCCTCTAAAGAATATTTTTTACTTAAATTTCTGGCTATGTCTATTACGGACTGCAAGACCTTATCCTGATTTTGCAAATACCCTTCCGCCTTATTGGCAGCCTGCTGATAGTCATCATTCTTTGCGTAATCCCTTTTTATCTTCTCTTCCTGAACATAAAGTCCGGGGTCTTCTTCTACAGACAGATATCTTCTTAATGTGGATGCTTTCTCACGAGCCTTGGTCATATCTTCAGCTCTTGTTCCGAGATGTTTTAAATAATTATTCGCCAATGTATTTGTAGTAACTCTCATATCCTAAAATCCTTTCTTAATTATCTTCCTACCCTACCCGTATTCATCAAGGTATCCAACATTTCGTCCATAGCGGTCATTACTCGAGCCGCCGCCTTATATGCCTGATTATATTGAAGCATAGCTGCCGTTTCCTCATTCTGATCGACTCCCGACACCTGATCCTTATTAAAGGATATGGCATCCTTTACCTTGTTCTGTGCATCTTTTAGTGTATCCGTAGAACGCTTATCCACACCCAAAGTTACTCCGATATTTGTATAAAACTCCTGCAAATTTCCTTTAAATAAAGGTTTTCCTCCCGCCTCTCCGACCATAGTGGTGGTAACCTGACCGTTATCCAATCTCTTCCAATTATAGTTTCTGCTTTCTCCCATTGCTGAAAGCATAGCCAAAATATTATCATTTTGCTTTGACCCGGGCTGGTTCTCCTTTGATGCGGTCATCTTGGTTTCGTTGGTTCTCCATCTTTCCGATATTCTTATGTTCTCCGCCGTAAAAGGTCCTGAATGTGTAAATACGGTAGCATTAACGCTTGTTCCCTTTTTTAATTTTGTTCCTTCTTTTAATGTTACGTCGCCTGTAAGCGTTGTTTCCGCCCCTAACACATCACCCTTATGATATGTAGTTCCGTTTACAACAACGGTTTCATTAAATACCGTACCTGCGGGTATTTTATCACCCGTCTTTAATTTTATAGGACTTGACAGTACGCTGTCCTGTGCTAAAGGTGTGTTTTTAGGTACTTCCGCCGTAAATAAAGCATAATCTGTAGGGTCTAAACCTGCCGGCTTGCTCGGCGTGTTAAGAGAGTTAAACACCTTAGCTATCTTATCTGCCAACAAATCCATAGATTTTTCATAAAAACCTATTCCGTTTACATTGGTTCCGTCAAAGGTTCCCTCTTTATTTATCATATCAAGGACACCCTTGATTTCTCCGTTCGCTATGGTCTTATTTGCGTTATATCCCTGCTGAACTCCCGATACATCGTATAATTGAACATCGGGGTCTGGAGTTTTTTGGCTGTCAAATGTCTTGGGTATATCCTTTGAAGATAATGTAAATATACCCTTATCCAAGATACCGCCTTCGGCATTATCATTACTTATACCGCTGACATAAAGCTTGGTCTTTCCGTACATATCTTCACCGGCGGCATTATTAACGTGTTTTTTTATAACCTCCGCACCTATCTGTCTGAAATACAGGGTGTCACCGATATCCTTATCTCCCGCCTTGTCAAGTTCAAGACCTGTACCGTTTGATTTAGCTTTTATATTGTATTGCTGTTCTTCCAGTAAAACAATATCGTTGCTCGGATCTTTATCACCATCATTTAAAGTAATCTTTATATAATCTACAAAAGCCGATCTCTCTCCCGGCTCGGTTGGAGAAACCCTGTCTGTATATTTTACAGTGATAGGAAGATATTTGGAAAGCTCATCTATCATCTGGTTTCTTTGATCCAACATCTCAAGTGCCGGATTACCGAGCGACCTTGACATAGTAATCTGTTTTGTTATTCTGGCTATGTTTTTAATCAGCTCATTGGCTTTCTTAACATTTAAGCTCATAGTGCTCTGTCCGTCTTCAGACGGTTGTAAATCCGAACGAATTTTTTTCAAATCCGTATGGCTGCGATGAAGCAAATTCAATAAAGACTGAAACTCCGCCTTAACTATCTCTTCGTGCTCGTTTTCTCCAACGTGTGTGGAATAGTTGGATATGGCACTTCTTATCTTGCTTAACTGTGCCGATAACGCCTCTTTATCCGTTTCATCAAGAACATTGGTCATCAATTTCTGAATATGATTTATCATCTCGGTGGTAGCAGTCTTTGCATTTTGGTCTCTATACTGTATATCCAAAAATTTATCTCTTAGCTGAGATACTCCGGTCAACTCCACTCCGTATCCGATGTTGGGATTGGCTCCCGTCATATAAAAATTGGATAAACCGCTTAAGTTCATACTCATCATATCGAGTCTCTGTCTGGTGTATCCCGGTGTTCTGGCATTAGTCGCATTTTGTCCTGATACGTCAAGACCCTTTTGATTATATTGTAAAGCTAACTGTGCCATTGTGAATCCTGAAAAAGTTGATCTGATCATTTTTATTTCCCCTTTACGCTTTAAAATCTGTAATAGATGTGCTTCCTATAGGCTTTTTTCTTTCAATATTCGGCAAATCGGTCGAATTAGCAGTTTGAGATAATCTCTGTGATAAAAGCATATTAAGATTGGCAAGATTAAGCTCTATAACCGTACGCACCTCATCCGACAACGAAGAAAAATTCTTTGCGGCTTCTTTTAATATCCTTACCGCATTATATAAATCCGCAGCATACCTTTCATCGGTCCTATCTACCATTTCATCAAAGCTCAAACCCTCATAGCCCAAGCTTTCTATTACCTGTATCCTGCGTTTTTCCAAACTTCTAAGCTCCATAGATGCCGCCTGCTCCTTTTTTAGGCAACCCTCAAGCTTGTCTACATCATTTTCTAAAGATGCATCAAGCTTTATCTTCTGTATATGAGTAAGAGATGTAAAAATCTTAGATATATCCATCAATACGTTTATAAGATCCTCTATTGCCATTTTAAGCCTCCAACATCAGCTTCCTTATAAGCATATCTCTGTCAATCTTATAATTTCCGCTGTCTATACGCTCTTTTATGCTGTCAAGCTTTTCTTTTTCTACAGGCTTTCTGACATCACTTTTTAATTTATCGGACATTTTCTTTGCAAATGCCTGATCCATAATTTCAGCCTTATCCGCACGAATTGTAACGGCATCAAAGCTCCTTGCCGTAGACAAAACAACATCTTCTCTTTGTCTGATATTTGCCGTCCCTGAACCGGTGTAACGCTGTACTCCCGAATTATTATTTATTATCTTCATAGTTTTAACCCCTTTTTTATCTGTCTTTTAAAAAGCGATATTTTTATCACATATATCTAATTTCGACAAATTTTATAAAAAATTAATATAAATTT
>CAUUFM010000077.1:0-5141 GCA_963544505.1 uncultured Lachnospiraceae bacterium
CAATTTCTATATCAGCTCCAAGAGATTTTAATTTTTTCTCATAACCGTCATATCCGCGCTTTATGTAATGAATATCTTCAACTATAGATTCTCCCTCAGCAGCCAAAGCCGCTATAACCATTGCGGCTCCCGCCCTTAAATCAAGGCTTTTTAAGGTGGCTCCCGTAAGTTTTTTTACTCCCTCTATTATTGCCGTATTTCCCTCTACGTGAATAGAAGCTCCCATCTTTATAAGCTCGTCCACATACCTGAATCTATTCTCAAAAATACTTTCCGTAACTATACTTGTACCGTTTGCCAAAGACAGTGCAACCGATATTTGCGGCTGTAAATCCGTAGGAAATCCGGGATACGGCTGTGTCTTTATCTGTGTTGAGTTTAATGTGCCGGTTTTCTTTACCCTTATCGCATCATCATATTCCTCTATCTCACAGCCCATCTCTATAAGCTTTGCACCGGTTGCTTCCATGTGCTTGGGAATCACATTTTTTATCAAAACATCTCCACCCACAGCAGCCACCGCAAACATAAATGTTCCGGCTTCTATCTGGTCGGGAATTATTGCATATTCCGTACCGTGAAGTCTCGGTACACCCTTTATCCTGATTACATCGGTACCCGCACCTCTTATATTACCGCCCATGCTGTTTAGAAAATTGGCTACATCGACCACATGCGGCTCTTTTGCAACGTTTTCTATAACGGTAAGCCCTTCCGTCATACAGGACGCCATCATAATGTTTATTGTAGCCCCCACCGACACCACATCCAAAAATATATGTGCCGCCTTAAGACTTTCAGTGTTCGTATTTATTATTCCGTGCTTTATCTCAACATCCGCTCCGAGCATCTTGAAGCCCTTTACGTGCTGATCTATAGGTCTGCTGCCTATATTACAGCCTCCCGGAAGCGACACCGCAGCCCTATTATATTTTCCGAGCAATGCTCCTATAAAATAGTATGAGGCTCTTATCTGCTTTATTGCCTCACTGTTTACCACCTCTGTATCTAAATTTTTAGGATCTACTACGATAGTACCCTTTTTTATAAAAGAAACCTCAGCTCCTATGTCTTTCATAGCCTCAATCATAACCCTAATGTCTTTCACATCCGGCAGATTATTGATGGTAACCGGCTCATCGGACATCATAGCAGCCGCTAATATAGGCAGGGCGGCGTTTTTTGCTCCCTCAATCGTAACTTCTCCTACCAAAGCTTTGCCACCGTGTATTAAATACTGTTCCATTATAACCTCTTGTTTTTTCAATTTTCAATGAGCGATAAGACCTCTATGGCATTATCCAAAATTACAGCTTTGCAATGCTCACTCACCCAATTCTCAAATTCCGGATTGGTAGTTTTAAGCTTAAAAAATTCCAAAGCCAAAATTGCCAAATAACGAAATCTTGCAGGATGCATAGCTCCTCTGCATAATATAAAATAATAGCCTCCGTCTTCTCGTCTATAAAGGTCGCTTAGAGCCACCAGATATTCTTTTTTTATATTTATACCGTCGGCATAATCACGAACTTTTTTAACAGAATCCACCTCAAATACCAGATAATCATAGTCAGGTGTCCTCTTATCCTGTATTGTATTGCCATATTTGGCAAGCAGTCTTTTAACATCTTTATCAAGTTTAAGTGCAGATTTGGTCACATCATCTTTTTCACCGCCGTTTTCAGAGTTTATACGACTTGCCAAAGCCGCCAGTTGCCTAAACACCTGTTTAAAATCTTCTGTGGCATCTGAAAAAGTCAAAGCTATCGAATTTTCCGGCAGAGCCACAATATTTATTGAAACCATCTCTCCATTTTTTTTATAGTGCAGCTCATTAATCATCTTATCGAGCAAATAGTCAATCAGCTCTCTTGCAGAATCGCTGTTTTCGACAAAATCCGACAGCTGTACCCCGTGTGCGTTAAGATCTTCCTGTGTCAAAACACATTTCACTGTTCTTTTATCCACTCTAATAAATTCCACTAAAATCACTCCTATCTTAATTATCAGGTAATATTTTAAGCATACGAAGAACCGCAGGGTCCGCCGACAACCCATAGGAATACTTTAAAAAATACCCTGCCGAACGATACTGACCGAGCTTTGCATAGTGAAGCCCGTAAGAATACAAAACCGATACTATTTCATCAGACACGCCTAACTGTATGGAATTTTGAGAAAATAATTTTTTTATCGTTTTCTCATTCGGCTTTTTTATTGTCCTCTTTCCGTTTTCAGAAATCGCATCAAAAATACTTTTGCTTCCCTCAAAACTTCTGTCCAGCTCCATTGCCACATAAATAAGTGCAATCGCAATATCAATCTTTTTACTGTCAAAAAAATAAATCGCAAGATTGGCATAGGCTCTTGATATAGCTCTGACGTGATATGCGTATTTCAGCACCTCCGCATTTATCGCCGCAAACATATCCATATTCCCGAGACATCTGTAACTTTCGGCATACTCAAACTTTGCTGTAAGATTCATCGGATTCCATCTGATAGATTTTACCAGATTTTCTTTTGCCTTTTCAAACTCTTGTTTTTCAATAAGGAGCCTGCCGTATGTCCTATACAAAGATGAATAATCGTCACCCGTCAGCTGTACTTCCTTTTCAGGCTTAAAAAGATGATAATACAGCACCTCTTCTATCGGCTTAAAAAAACTTTTGTATTCTGTTGTATCGGTGTCCTTGGGGCATATATCCGTAGTATTAAGTATCCTTATTGTATCTTTCAAAAGCTCATCAGCTACATCAAGTTTTCCCAGAACAATCAACTCTTGTGCATTTTTTACTATCTCATCAACACTTTGTGCCAAAATCACTGCTCCTTAAAAACTATATTTCTAATAGGTAATTATATAACATATTTACAAACTATGCAATGGATATTTTCAACGAAAAACGCCCCGCAGGAATAACTCCTGTAGGACGCTTTTATCAAAATATAGACTTTGCTTATCTGTTTATATCATTCACTTCTTTTTAGGTGCTGTATACCCTATACCGCAGGTTGACAGGTATTTTGCGGTAAATATCACATAAGTGCTTTTTGCATCATAGATAGAGCCTCCCGCTTTCTTTAATCTTCCTTTTTTATTAAGGTTAAGGGCGTACAGTCCTGCTATATTTTCGTTTTTGGAAGGGAAATACAGCATAAATACCTTTACTTTTCCCTTTCCGAAATCGGTTATTCTTTTCTTACCCTTTAAACAGGTCACTCTTATATCATAGACGGGTCTTTTGCCTATGAGCTTTTTTGCTTTTTTATACCGATTTTTATGAGGGGCAATATTTATGACGGCACCGCCCTTTTTACACTGCTTTCTGATTTTTAAGACGGCTTTTTTATCAAAGATTAATTTTACTAAGGGGCTGTTTACGGTAAAACTGTCAATTTCTCTGTCCGAGATTTTATCTAAAACGTCTTCTGGAATATTTAATGTCAAATTATCCGTGCCTTTCGGCATATCGGTATTTATTTTAAGGGATATTTTTCCTATTTCTTTACCGTTTTTCTTAGCCTCATCTTTTACCTTTTCAACGGCATCTTCTACCGCATTTTCAGAAATTTCGGCATTTGCCGCCTTATCTTTATCCTTTTTTGCTTTGACGGTGACTTCCGCCGTCACATTGACTTTATTCTTATTGTTTTCATCTTTTGATGATGAATCTTTGTCTTTGCCGTCGCTTGTCCCGTCCTTTGAAGAATCATCGTCCGGTAAAGAGGGTATGCTTGGAAAATAACCGCCTCCCGATGAACCGCCGCCCGACGGGTCGCTTGACGGACTGCTCACCCCTTTTTTTATAATCATTTTACCTGATAATGCACCTTTTATATTATCTGCAGGTGTTGTATTATTTCCTTCAATCTCTACCGTAGAACCTTTCTTGGCAAGAGTCCACAGCTTATGCCCGTTTTTTTCTACAGATACAATATTCGTACCGCTTGGAATATCTGGCAGACTCAGTACCTCATTTTGCGATTTGGTTCTGGTCGTATCTACAACCGCAATACCGGCAGAGCTTGAATCTGTTTCAAGGGTACTTGTATCATCTACGGTTAATTTGCCGTCTTCAATATATACCCCGTATTTACCTGATACTTTCAATTTAGAATTGTTTTTTACATTTATAGAACCACCCTCTATTGTGTATGCCCCGCTTTTTGTTGCACGTATATTAAGCTCCGCCCCGTCCGTAATATTTATTTCTTTCAAATATGTGCCGTTGTTATTAACATAGGCTGACGCATCAATGTCAAGTAAGGTACCCGCTCCCTTTACATTCAAAACACTGTTAGCTCCTCCTGAGCCGCCATAAGATACACGCTCTTTTACATATACCTTTGCTCCGCCCTCTATCGTTAAGGTGTCACCGTCTACACCCCCGCTTGGAAGAGCTTTTGTATTTAATGTACCCCTCCTGTTATCGTAATATTAAACGCATACCCTCCGTTCGTCATTAACTTACCGTTATACATATTACTGTTGCCTATAAGCTTAATTATTACTTTTGCACCTGTCGGCAGGGTTATATGTCGACCGTCATTTAAATCAATGTTGTCAAGTGTCAGTATGTAAGTGTTCGTTTCTGTATCTTTTTCCCAAGACAACCCTGTTGTTGCCCTATTAGTTGAATCACCGCTAAAGTCCAAATCAAATGTAGAATCTATCATATTGCCCGCATAAACAATCTTGCCTGTGTACAGGCTTGCAAACAGCAGCACCGACACCAGCATACAGGCTGTTAAAGTTTTCAGCCACTTCAACCTTAAGGTCTTTATGCTTTTTCCTTGTATGTACATTTCTTTTCCTCCATTCGTTCTTTGTATATATTATTTTTATCATAAAGCACGAAAAAATAAAAAGTACGAATTATGTAAAAATAACTGTCATAATTCGTACTTGACAAATTAAAGAAAATATGATTGTGTGATTTTAAACATACCTTACAGCTTTTCTATATCTTCTTTAGATAATCCCGTAATACTTGCAATCATATCCATAGAAAGCCCCTGTTCTTTCATATTTTTAGCCACAACCCTAAGGCTTTCAACTCTTCCTATGCTTATTCCTTGAGTCCTTCCAATATCAATTCCTTCACTTCTTCCTTGAGTCCTTCCAATATCAATTCCTT
>CAUUFM010000078.1:0-5063 GCA_963544505.1 uncultured Lachnospiraceae bacterium
GAAGCCTATAATATGAGGGTAAAAAACTGTATTATTTATTCCCTTAATGCCGGAACTATTATTTTATAAATCTTATTAAAAAGTATATTGCCTATACTGAAAGCAAGCTTTCGTATAGGCAATTTTAGTCAACTATCAATATAGTTAGCTGAGTTTGCCTATATGAAAGCTTGCTTTCAATATAGGCAACATAAGCTAACAAGCAAGATGATATGCTGAGTTTGCCTATATAAGAGCTTGCTCTTAATATAGGCAACGAAAGCAGATTATTAAGATAATTGGATTTTGTTGTTTATATAAAATCATTTTCCTCAAGGATATTAACGCCTGAGCGGTTTTTTGTAAAGAGGTTTAAGACTTTAGAGTTCTTTTTCTTTATTGCTTTATCTATCAGCACTCTTATATCCGATACGGTAACGACTATTTCACCTTTTTGCAGTTGAGCTATTGTATCATATATGGATTGTTTTGCGGCAGTATCTATAATATAGCCTTTTTCCGCCGCATATTCTTCTCCGAAGATAGCAAGCTCTTTATTTGTAAGTACCGGTAAGTGTATACGCACATCTACAAATGTTTCAAGTTCTTTATTAAGTTCCAATAAAGATTTGAGGTTCTTTTCGTCATCACAGATTACGATTCCGACACTTGGCTTCATTTTAAGGTTAAAACAAATGTCTTCCACTTTCGGAACGGTTATCTCAAAGGCTCTGTCAATGATTAAAAAACCCTCTTCAATTTTATTAAAGATTTCATCAATATTTTTATTGTTGATAGCTTCGCCTGTTGTCATTGCCACCCTTAAAGAATTATTGCCGAGGTCGCTATATGCCACCTGCAACAGTTTTTGTGCAAGCGTTACCCTGTCATCGTTTGAAAGGGAGCTGATTGCCATACATCTGTTTCCGTCTTTTAAAAGGTTTATAGCCTTTGCAAGAGCCCTGTCAAAACCTGCTATTGTGGAAAAATATCCGAGCGTTTTTAAATGCTTTGATGTTAGAGTATAGTCTCCCTCCAAGCTTTGAGAGTCTATATTTTCAGTATTTATAAGCTCTTCAGTATCATCTTGATTATAATTTTCAAAGTCGCTTTTAATTGTGGCTTCATCTTCAAGGGAATCCTCTTTAAGTGAATCATTTTCATAAATTTCAGTTGTTTGAGCGTTGTCTATTTCATTAAAATCTTCTTCCGGGTTTACAGGGAATGTTGTTTCCGGTTCAACATTAAAATCTTCTTCTACGGTGTCTGTATCCTGTAAATTTGTATTTTCTGAAATATTTGTATCAGGGATTATATTTTCGGCTGTATTTTCATAATTATTTTCGATGCTATCGGTGTCTATATCTGAATTTTCTGCATTGTTTTCATCAAAAGACTGATTTTTGCCGAGTATGCTTGCAAGGTCGCTTTCAATATTTTTCATTATGTTAAATGACTGAGTATCACTGAGTGCCACCTTCGGTTTTAAATCCTCTTTATGAAGATTTTTATTGTTTACAATCTTATCTACAGAAATATTTTTTGTACGAGCCCTCAGCAGTGCGCCCTCGTCAAGATAAGGGTTGTCATTCATTGGGTTAGGCAGCGGCATATATGGGGGCAAGTCGGACTCCGACCGGGAGGATTTGCTGTCAGGTGCGAACATTTGTTGCTCTATTCCTGCTACAGCCGCATTTTTTTTATTTTCAAGCTCCGACATCATTTCTTCTAATGTTAATTGTCCCGGAATCATTGAGGTATCATTATCTTCGTTTTGTAAAACTGATTTTACTTCCTTTGATAAATCCGCTGCGAAAGCATCGGAATCAAAACCGTCCAAAGGATATTCGGGGATTACTATTTCAGAATCCATATCAGTGTTGACGGGGGCTGTATTTTTTTTATGTTTATTTTCTTCGTTAAAGTGTTTTTGATGATATTTTTCTTTTTGAAATCCGTTAAGCGGAACGTGTCGCATTTTCAATTCCATAGCTTTGTAGGATTCATCACAAGGGTGAAACCACATAATTATATCATCGCATTTTTCAACACATTTATTTACCATTCCATCTATGTGATATAGGTACGCCAGCTCAAACATCGCTTTTTCATCGTGCTCTATACCGCAATATTCCTCAAGAATCTTTGTCAAATCGCTGTGACTTGCGCCCTGCATTTTTATAAGCAGATATTTTAAATAAAATTTATAGGTATTATTCGGGAACACACGTATATATTCTTTATAGTATTCTACCGCCAATTCAAGATTTTTAAGTTCAATCGCACATTTTATCAGATTTTCAAGAACAGCTCGTCCGCTGCTTGATTTATTGTAAGCCAGCTTTAAGACCTCAAGCTCCTGTTCATAGTCTTTTACATTTCTGAAAACTTCCGCTATAAGATTTAAATCTCTTACATTGCTTGCTCTTTTCCAGTCTAAACTATTTGCCAGTTTTGCCGCTCCAAGAGCATTTTTTTCGTCCAACATTTTGTAAAGCTGGTTCATTCTTGCTTTGTATTCAATACTTTCCACTATTATTACCCCTTAATAGTTTTATTGCCTGCATTCTTATTAAAAAGTTTATTTTTAAGATTATATAGTTCACGTGATAAGTCCACAGCTACTCTATGAGGGTTGACAAGACGTCTTGCCTCTGCCCATAGGGTTTCTTTTTCTTCATTACAAAATTTTTGCAATTGCATAACACTTCTTTTTGGCTGTGTTCTTTTTCCATTTATATAAACGGGCTTTAATATCTCCTTTATAGAATAGCTGCCGGGTTTTAATACGGTTTTTTTCCAAGTCTCTGTAGGACTGAAAAGATGTAATTCGCCGTCAGGATTAAGTACTTCGTGATCTAAGCAGATGTAGTCCGCTTTTATCTTATGTTCCGGTTCTTCATATATTCTATACACCTTTTTATTTCCGGGATTTGTAACCTTTTCGGCATTATCCGATAATTTGATTTTCGGCACGAATTCACCGTTATCGCCCTCTATTGCAGCCATTTTATAAACTCCGCCGAAAGAGGAGTTGCCCTCTGCTGTAATCAGCTTGGTACCCACACCCCAAAGAGAAATTTTGGCACCTTGATTTTTCAGGCTGTCAATTAAAATTTCATCAAGGTCATTTGAAGCGCAGATTATCGCATCATTAAATCCGGCATCATCAAGCATTACTCTGGCTTTTTTGGATATATAAGCCAAGTCACCGCTATCAAGTCTTATTCCGTAAATGCCGTTTAGTGTTCCCTTTGCTTTCATTTCATTAAATACCTTTATGGCATTCGGAATTCCTGAATTAAGAGTGTCATAGGTATCTACAAGTAAAATTGCAATATTCGGAAAAAGGTTGCTATATGTTCTAAAAGCCTCAAGTTCGGTGTTAAAGCTCATTACCCAGCTATGTGCGTGTGTGCCCATTACAGGAACATCAAACATTTTTCCGGACAGCAGATTCGATGTTCCGGTACAACCTCCTATGATAGCGGCTCTGGCTCCATAAATTCCCGCATCAGGACCTTGAGCTCTTCTTAAGCCGAATTCCATTACATTGTCAGTGCCGACGGCTTCTCTTATTCTTGCCGATTTTGTGGCTATAAGGCTCTGATGATTGATTATACACAGTAATGCGGTTTCTATTAATTGTGCTTCCATAATGGGTGCAATTATTTTTAAAATCGGTTCTTTGGGGAAGATTATTGAGCCTTCTTCGATCGAATAAATGTCTCCTGTAAACCTGAAATTCCTTAAATACTCAAGAAAATCTTTTTCAAAAAGGTTAAGTTTTGAAAGATATTCTATATCGGAATTATCAAATTTAAGCCTGTCTATATAGTCCAAGACCTGCTCTGAACCGCACATAATTGAATAGCCGTTGCCCCAAGGATTTTCTCTATAAAACAGGTCGAATACTACGGTTTTATTTTTTGATGAATTTTTAAAATATCCCTGCATCATTGTAAGCTCATATAAGTCGGTCAATAAAGGATTGCCTAATTCCATATTCTCTACCTCTTTTTAATTTTATCTGTAAATTCAAGTTTCACTTTTGTTTTTATCGGAATTACTGTTTATATCATCAGGAGTTTTTTCCGGTTTTTTAACTTTTACCCGCTTTATTCTTCTATGGTCAATTGATTCTATGAAATATGAAAGTCCGGCATCTTCGATAGTGTCTCCTTTTTCCGGTAATCTTTCAAACAAGGCTATTAACTGACCTGCTATCGAGTCGTAGTCGTCCGAGTCGTAAGATGTTCCGAAATATTCGTTGAAATCGCAGAGTTTCGTATTGCCCTCCACCATAAATTCTATGTCATTTATTTGAATTATATCATCTACTTCGTCAGTATCATATTCATCACGAATATCACCCACTATTTCTTCAAGCAGGTCTTCCAATGTAATAAGTCCGACAGAGGCACCGTATTCATCAAGAACTATACACATAGAAATAGATGCCTTTCGCATTTCAATTAAAAGCTCGGAGGTTTTTTTGAACTCATAGGTAAAGCTGGGTTTTCTGATAAGCTTGGTTACATCAAATTGAATTTTGTCGCCCTTGTAAAATGCTATATCTTTTAAGTATACCAATCCTATAATATTATCTATACTTTCGTGATAAACCGGCAGTCTTGAATATTTGTCTTTTTCAAATGCTTCAAGAAGCTCGGAATAGTTTACGGTATCGCTGACAGTGCACATATCTATTCGTGTCACCATTACATCTTTTGCCAAAGAATCGCCGAAGCCTACCACATTAGTTATCATATTTCGTTCTTCATTTTCAATAACACCTTCTTCGTGGCTCACCTCAACATAGGTTAAGAGTTCATTTTCTGTAATTACAGTTTTATTATCATTAGGATCTATTCCCAATATTTTTAATAAAATGCCTGAAATTATATTAAGAAGGAATACTAAAGGGATAAACAGCTTCATTATAAAAATTAAGATGGGAGAATAAGCTAAAGCAAATTTTTCCGGATATATGCTGGCTAAAGTTTTCGGTAAGACCTCTCCGAAGATCAATATAACAAAGGTAAGTATGCCTGCACCCATACCGACATAGCTGTTTCCGAATC
>CAUUFM010000079.1:0-4999 GCA_963544505.1 uncultured Lachnospiraceae bacterium
CTGTTTAGGGGTGTAGGTATTTTTGTCTTGTTCTTATTTGTGGCAAGGCTTCTTGATATGAGTGAGCTGGTATATATTATGGATAAGGCGATAAGTGTCGGAATTACCGCATTTATAATTCTTTTTCAGCCGGAACTGCGAAAGGCGCTTGAGCAGATAGGACAGGCTAATATTAATATTTTAGGTTCTTTCAGGAATACCAAAGAGCTGTTTGACGACAATACCATAGAGGCACTTGTCAAGGCGACCTTTGATATGGCAAAAGTCAAGACAGGAGCATTAATCGTCATAGAACAAAAGGTGGGTTTGTCGGAGTATGAAAAAAGTGGAATAAACATAGATGCGGTATTATCCTCCGCACTTTTGATTAACATATTTGAAAAAAACACCCCCCTGCACGACGGAGCCGTAGTGGTGAGCGCCAACAGAGTGGTGGCAGCCACCTGCTATCTTCCCATATCCGACAATGCCACACTTAGTAAAGATTTGGGCACGAGGCACAGGGCGGCTCTTGGAGTAAGCGAGGTCACGGATTCGCTCACTATAGTGGTATCGGAGGAAACCGGAAAGGTTGCGGTGGCATACAAAGGAGAGCTTGACAGAAAGGTCGATGAGAATGCTTTAAGGAATAAGCTGAAAGCCTTGCAAAATAAGCAGGAGCAGACTGCGACGAAAGCCTTTAAGAAAAA
Organism: uncultured Lachnospiraceae bacterium; assembly: GCA_963544505.1. Taxonomy (GTDB): domain Bacteria; phylum Bacillota; class Clostridia; order Lachnospirales; family Lachnospiraceae; genus CAUUFM01. The sequence continues at coordinate 690 of CAUUFM010000079.1, forward strand.
GTGGGGGACAAAAAATGAAAGATAGCAGGCAAAGACTGTGGATAAATGTATTGTCCGTAATTTTAGCTATACTTATATGGTTTATCGCTCTAAGCTTGGGAGATCCGACCGTCACAAGAAGAATAACGGGAATAAAGGTAAATTTAACCAATGCCTCATCTATTGAAAGGCTTAATAAGACATACAGCATAAGGAATGAAACCGACAGCATAACTATAAACGTAAGTGTCAGAGACAGAAGATCTATCGTGGACAGCTTAAAGGCTGACGACTTTATCGCTACGGCGGACTTAAGCAAATGGAATGAGCTGGGTAATGTACCGATAGTAGTGGGCTGTAAGAACTCAAAAGTAAGTCCGGACAGTTTTATACAAAGTCAGTATTCATTGCAGTTGGATATAGAAAATCAGATTTCAAAGTCCTACCCGATAGAGCCTCAGACAGTGGGTGACGTGGCTGTGGGATACCAGATAGAAAGTGTTACCACCAATCCCGAAAGTGTAGTTGTAAGAGCGGGTCAAAGTGTTATAGACAGGATAGTCAAGATAGAGGTGACAAGTAACGTCACAGGAATGAAAAAGGACGTGGAAATACCGAGCAAGCTGCGTGCGATAGATAAAAACGGCGTTGAAATACCGGGCTCAAGGATCGAATATGTATCATTATCGGGGGACAAAAAAAGCGTGGAAACCTCCATAAAAATTCTGAAAACCAATATGATACCGGTAAAGATAGTAACCACAGGAGAGCTTTTAGAGGGGCTTAGAATAGAGAGTATAGATGTTAATCCCTCATTGGTTGAAATACGGGGTCGAGCCGATAAATTGGCGGAAAACAAGGCGATTGAAATAAAAGATCCGGTGTTCAACCTAAGTCAGATTAGAGAAAGCTTTTCCGCAACGGTGGACATAGAAAAATATTTGCCTAACGGTATCAAACTTGCAAGAACAAAAGACAGATATGTGGACGTATCCATAGGAGTAAATAAGCTTGACAGCATAATGATTGATGTTCCGTTTGACAACATTGAGGCTATAAATACACCCAAAGATTTATCATATGAAATAATGGGTACGGGAACGGCAAAAATAAAAATATATGGCAACAAGGAAAAACTGCTGAACTTGGATACGGATAATATCTCATATTATATAGACCTTAAAAATATAAGTGAAGAGAGGACATACAAGCTTAAACTGTATTTGAATACTTCGGAACAAATTGAGCCCTCAAGCGACAGCTATGTTTATGTGAGGGCATATAAGGTAGCTGAAGACCCTACAAGAATGGATACCGATGATAACAAAGATGATGAAAAGGACATAACAAATGAAGAAAAAGGCACTGAAAACGGGCAAAATGACAATTTAAATAAAGAGAACAACACTGATAATGATGACCCGATATTTACCGAATAATTAAAAAATCAAGAGGCAGGCTTTAAGTGAACCTAAAAAATGTGATAAATCAAGGAAAAGAACTGAAAAAATTTCTTAATGAAAAACAGGAGATTTTTAAAAACAGATGGCTTTTTTCATCTTCCGAAAACACCTCATTCAACTATAATTCAAAGTATCTGTTTGAATATGTACTCAACAACTACAGCGATATAAGACCCTTTTATGTGATTAACGACGAAGAAAAAAGAGCCGAACTTAATGACAGGTATAAGACGGATTGTTTTATAAACACAAATACAAAAGATGGAATAAAAACCGCACTTTCCTGTAAAGTTTGGTTCACATCGGCAGGGCTTCCCGTCTATGCAAGGAATCTATATAGGCATTATATAATAATAAACCTTTGGCACGGGATACCCGTTAAAAAGATAGCACTTGAGGATAAAAATCTTAATTTTATAAAAAGATTGCTGTTTAATGAGATATTTTCAAAGAACTACTCATACGTCATAACCTCATCAAAAAGCCTTAGTAAAATAATGCAAAAAAGCTTTAATGTACCTCCTCATAAAATAAAAATCTGGGGACAGCCAAGATGTGACCGATTATTTGATAAAACTGACAGAAGAGAGGTGCTATACAGGCTTTTTTCAAAAAAATTCGATTTTAAAAGACTGATACTTTATGCGCCCACATTCAGAAACAACGAAAATGTGCGGTTCTTTCCATTTGATGACTTTGATTATGAAAGACTTAATAATTATCTGAAAAAGACAAAAACCTACATATTTTTAAGGAAGCATATAGCTGAAAAATGCGACATAAGCAATTATCTTTCGGATAATATCATAGATATCAGTACACTTGACGACATCTGTGAGGTTCTGAATATTTTTGATATTTTAGTCACCGATTATTCAAGTATCTACATAGACTATCTGAAATTAAACAGACCCGTCGTATTTTTACCCTATGATAAAAAAACCTATCTGAAAAAAAGAGGTTTTAATTTCAATTTGGAAGATATGATGCCGGGCAGTGCTCCGTCAAGCTTTGATGAGTTTTTGACGGCGCTTGATACCGACATTTATGAAGCTGACAGAAAAAGGGTACTTAAAATATTGGATACTACAGGAAGTAATGCCTGTGAAACCATCTGTCAAGGTACCATCAATGAAATAAATATGATATGATAAAAAAATTAAAAGCATATTTAAAAAAAAATAAGACAGTTTTTAAAATAACCTACTCTATATATTATGTCCTGATGTGCATAGTATATAGAGTAATTTTGCTGTTTATAAAGATGGATAAAAAATCTGCGGTCTTCATATCTTTTATGGGAGAGCAGTACAGCGATAACTCAAGAGCCCTTTATGAAGAAATGAGAAAAGATGATGAATATAAGGACTTTAACTGTTATTGGATTTTTAAAGAACCGCAAAAATTTCAGGATTTTAATATTTTAAAATCCGCAAAAATAGTCGCTTATAACGGCTTCGGTTACTATTATGCCCTTGCAAAATCAAAGTATATAATCAGCAATTCAAGGATAAAGAATGAAATAAAAATAAGGAAGAATCAGATTTATGTGCAGACGTGGCACGGAACTCCATTAAAAAAACTGGGCTTTGATATAGATGTAGATGATTTTAAGGATATAGGAGGGGATAAGAAAAATTTGACTTATAATTATTTATCGGACTCAAAAAGATACAGCTTTTTTTTATCACCCTCGCCGTATTTTACGGAAAAATTATCATCTGCATTCGGGATAAAGGATAAGTCGATATTTTTAGAATTAGGCTATCCGAGGAATGATTTTTTATTCAGCTATAATGACGGTGACGTAACAGAAATAAAAAAAGAGCTTAATCTTAAAACCGACAAAAAAATAATCCTGTATGCTCCGACGTTTAGAGAAACCGACCTTAAAAACAACTGCTATGAGCAAAGATTGGCACTTGATTTAAAAGACTTGCAAAGAGGCATAGGAGATGATTATATTGTGCTTCTAAGACTGCACTATTATGTATCGAACAGGATTGATTTAAGCGAGTATCAGGGCTTTTTAACGGACGTCAGCAACTATTATGACATATCAAGGCTCTATGTAATAAGCGATATATTGATTACGGACTATTCGAGCGTTTTTTTTGATTATGCGATATTAAAACGCAGAATAATATTTTATATGTATGATATTGAGCTTTATAATAAAAAAATGCACGATTTTTATTTAAGCTTAAAAGAACTGCCGGGAGAGATTGTAACTACACAAGAGGAGCTGATAAAAGAAATAAAATTCGGCAAAAGCAAGATAAGTGAAGAGTTCAACTTAAAATTCAATCTGCATAAAGGCGAATGCTCCAAGACTTATCTGGAGAATATAATAAGAAGAGATTGACTTGAAAAAAGCCGTCCTTTATGCTAAAATGAAGAACAAAATAAAATGGAGGAAAGAGTGATGAATATTCTAAATGGATTAGCGGGAACTACCGGTTATGCCGGTATGTTTGTAATGATAGGAGCGATGTTCCTTGTGATGTATTTTTTTGTAATGAGACCACAGAAAAAGGAACAGAAACGTATGATGGAAATGCTTAAATCTATGGAGGTCGGCGACACGGTGGAGACCGTAAACGGCTTCTACGGAGTTATAATCGACCTTAGTGAAGATGATATAGTGGTGGAATTCGGCAGCAACAAGAACTGCCGTATTCCTATGAGAAAGACGGCAATAGCAAGGGTTGAAAAGGCAGTATAAACCTATATAGCAGATAAGAGAAAATACGAGGTGTCAAATGGGGATAATAGGGATAGCGACGGGAGACGGAGTCGGAAAAGAGATAATAGATGTCGTAATTCCGATAATAGAAAAGGTTGCCGAAAAATATAAGGTGGACATAG
>CAUUFM010000080.1:0-4977 GCA_963544505.1 uncultured Lachnospiraceae bacterium
GCTGTCAGCTACCGATTTAATTATAGAAAAATATTTATTAAAAGGTAAAAATGTCGGCTTGGTAAGTGATGCGGGTATGCCGATAATATGTGATCCCGGATTTGATTTAATAAAAGCCGCAATAGATTACGGTATAAATGTCACCACCGTTCCGTCGGCAACAGCCTTTGTAAGTGCGGCTGTCTTATCCGGCTTTGTAAACGGTGGATTTATTTTTGACGGTTTTTTACCGAATGAGACTAAGCAAAAAAAAGAGATTTTGACAGGGCTTGTTGATGAAACAAGAGATTTGATTTTTTATGAAGCTCCGCATAAGCTTGTAAAAACGCTTAAGATAATGCTTGAAATTTTGGGAGACAGGCGGATAGCACTTGCAAGGGAGCTGACAAAATTATATGAAGAGGTACTAAGACTTAGCATCTCAGAGGCTATTTTATACTATGAAAAAAAAGAGCCTAAAGGAGAGTATGTCATAGTGGTAAAAGGGAAGAGCAGAGAAGAACTTAAACAAGAAACTATAGATAGGAACAGGGGTACAGATTTAAAAGAACAGCTAAGGCTCTATCTTGATGCGGGAATGACTAAAAAGGACGCAATGAAAAGGCTTGCCAAGGAGAGAGGACTTAATAAAAGAGATGTCTACAAGGAACTGCTATAATCTGTCAAGACAATGTAACCAATTGTCACATTTTTAAAATTAGGAAATAGGAAGTAAAAAATGAAAGATATTAAAAATACAACAGATATAATAAATATAGGAATAGATGTAGGCTCTACTACAGTAAAGTTGGTGGCTCTTGATGAGGTGAATAATATACTATACTCAAAATATGAAAGACATCATTCAAATATAAATGAAACCTTAAAGAAGATGGTAAATGATGCCTATAATACCTTAGGAGATATAAAGGTGAAAACAGCAATTACGGGTTCAGGAGGAATGAACCTTGCATCATCGCTTAATGTGGACTTTGTACAGGAGGTAATAGCAGGAACAAAGGCAATAAAAACCTTTAATCCGGAAACCGATGTAGCCATTGAATTGGGTGGAGAAGACGCTAAAATCACCTATTTTTCAGATGGAATTGAACAAAAAATGAACGGTACCTGTGCCGGAGGTACAGGCTCATTTATAGACCAGATGGCTACACTATTAAAAACCGACTCCACCGGACTTAATGAATATGCCAAGAACTATGATACCATCTATCCTATAGCGGCAAGATGCGGAGTGTTTGCCAAAACAGACGTGCAACCTCTTATAAATGAGGGCGTAAAAAAAGAAAATATTGCCATATCCATTTTTCAGGCGGTTGTGATTCAGACGATATCGGGGCTCGCCTGCGGTATGAGAATTAAAGGAAACGTTGCCTTTTTGGGCGGTCCGTTGTTTTATCTTTCAATGCTTAGACAAAGATTCATTGATACCCTTAAATTAACTGACGAGCAGGTTATTTTCCCTGAAAATTCTCAGCTTTATGTGGCGATAGGCTGTGCACTTTTAGCGGAAAACAGTAAAAATATTATTGAGCTTTGCGATCTGGTAAAGAACTTTGAAAATGTGAAATCAAGCAGTCTTACTGAAAGTAAAAGGCTTGAGCCGTTGTTTAAAAATAAAGAAGAATATGATATTTTTAAAGCAAGGCACGAAAAAACAAAGGTAAAAAGAAATGACTTGAAAACCTATGAAGGCAACTGTTATTTAGGCATAGATGCGGGTTCAACCACTACAAAATTGGCTTTAATAGACGATAACGGGGCTTTGCTCTTTACCCATTACGGCAGTAATAACGGCTCACCTCTTAAATCCACAATCAAGGCGTTAAAACAAATGTACAGCCTTATGCCGCCCAATGCCAAGATAGCATATTCCACAGTAACGGGATATGGAGAGGGACTGCTAAAAAAGGCTTTAGGTATTGATTTTTCAGAGGTTGAAACTGTGGCACATCTTAGAGCTGCGGATTTTTTCTGCAAGGGTGTCAATTTTATATTGGACATAGGCGGTCAGGATATGAAATGTCTGAAAATAAAAGAAGAAACCATTGATTCCATTTCCTTAAATGAAGCCTGCTCATCGGGCTGCGGTTCGTTTTTGGACACCTTTGCAGGTTCATTAAAGCTACCGATAGACAGCTTTGTAGAAGAGGCGATAAACGGAAAAAATCCGGTGGATTTAGGCTCAAGATGTACTGTTTTTATGAATTCGAGGGTAAAACAGTCCCAAAAAGAAGGGGCAAAAGTCTCCGATATAAGTGCCGGACTCTGTTATGCTGTAATAAAAAACGCATTATTTAAAGTTATAAAGATAAAAAATAAAGAAGAGTTGGGAGAAAAAATAGTTGTACAGGGCGGTACTTTTTATAATGATGCCGTTTTAAGAGCATTTGAGCTTTTATCGCAAAGAGAGGTCATAAGACCTGATATAGCAGGGATAATGGGAGCGTTCGGAAGTGCCTTAATCTCAAGAAATCGCTATAATTACGGCTATGAAAGCACGCTTATAAAAGCGGATTCTCTTGATAACTTTACATCTGAAAGTGAGATTACCCGTTGTAAAAAATGCTCAAATTCCTGTCTTTTAACGATAAACACTTTCGGGAACAATGACAGGTTTATCTCCGGCAACAGATGTGAAAAGGGTCTTGGCGATTCCTATGTAAAAAACAATCTGCCCAATCTCTTTGAATACAAGTATAAAAAGCTGTTCTCGTATAAGTCACTTAATGAAACGCAGGCACAAAGAGGAGTTATAGGGATACCGAGGGTTCTTAATATATACGAAAACTATCCGCTTTGGCACAGTTTTTTTACCAATCTTAAATTCAGGGTGGTTTTATCCGACAGGTCAAGTGCCAAGATATATGAAAAGGGGATAGAAACCATACCGTCGGAGTCTGCGTGTTTTCCGGCAAAAATGACACACGGACATATTATGAACCTTGTGGAAAAGAAAGTTAAAAAAATCTTTTATCCAAGCGTCATATATGAAATTTTAGAGGACAAAATTGACGGAACGAACAGCTATAACTGTCCCATAGTCATCTCTTATCCGGAGGTGATAAAAAATAATGTGGACGTTTTAAAAGAAGAGAATATAAAGCTGTATATGCCCTTTATCTCATTTATGGATACGAAATCCGCAATAAACACCCTTTATGAAACCCTTAAAAACGACTATAATATCACAAAGGCTGAAGTTAAAAAAGCCTTTAATATTGCGCTTAAAGCACAGGAAGATTTTAAGGCTGATATAATGAAAAAGGGTGAAGAAATATTAAAATATATTGAAGAGAACAATTTAAAGGGAGTGGTTTTAGCAGGTAGACCCTATCATTTAGACCCTCATATAAATCACGGAATACCCGATGTAATCACCTCGCTTGGAATGTGCGTTCTTACAGAGGAGAGCATAGCTCATCTTTCAAATGAAGAAAAGAATTTAAGAGTGGTAAACCAGTGGGCATATCATTCAAGGTTGTACAGAGCGGCGCAGATTGTAGCAAAAAGGGCTGATTTGGAGATAGTACAGCTTAATTCTTTCGGTTGCGGCTTAGATGCGGTAACAGCGGATCAGGTACAGGAAATTATGGAGCAGAACAATAAGGTCTATACTATGCTTAAGATAGATGAGGTATCCAACCTCGGTGCGATAAAAATCAGGCTGCGTTCTCTAAAGGCGAGTATTATCGACAGAGAAGAAAAAAATGTCTTGCCGAAGGTTGTTTATACCCCCGATCCTCGAATTGTATTTACAGAAGAAATGAGGAAAAATCATACTATTCTCTGTCCGCAGATGGCGCCGATACATTTTGAGCTGATAGAGGAGGTGTTTAAGCTAAGCGGCTATAATTTCGTGGTTTTAACAGATGAAAGCGGAGCTGTTGACGAGGGCTTAAAATACGTGAATAATGATGCCTGCTATCCTGCAATTATAGTGATAGGGCAGCTTATTAAGGCTTTAAAATCGGGTAAATATGATATAAACAATACCTCCGTAATAATGTCACAAACAGGGGGAGGCTGTAGAGCCACCAACTATATCGCATTTTTAAGAAAGGCTTTAAAAGACAGCGGATTTTCAAATGTGCCGGTAATATCACTGAATCCGAAAGGGTTTGAAAAAAATCCCGGATTTAAGATAAGTTTCGACCTGCTTGACAGGGCTGTTCAGGCTCTGATATATGGCGACCTTTTGATGAATCTATTATATGCCGCAAGACCCTATGAAAAAAATAAGGGAGCTGCCGACAGGTTGTATGCAGATATTACAAGCTTCTTAAAAAAAGAGCTGAAAGCACATAAAAAACGTGATTTTATAAAAAACATCTATTCCACTGTAGAAAAATTTGATGCAATAGAAAAGCTTGACATAAAAAAGCCGAAGGTCGGAGTGGTTGGAGAAATCCTTGTAAAGTTTCACCCTACAGCCAATAATTCTGTGGTAAAGGTAATAGAAAACGAGGGGGCGGAGGCGGTAGTTCCGTCACTTTTAGACTTTATACTCTACACGCTTTATAATGAAAAGTTTGTATATGAAAATCTTGGCGGAAAGTTTTTGACCTATCATATAAAAAATATGATAATAAACTACATAGAAAATTACCGAAAGCATTTAAGAATAGCGCTAAAGAAATCTAAATGCTACAATGCTCCGCCCACGATAAAGGAAATAGCAAGGGGAGCTGATAAGGTTATGTCGCTTGGACATCAGACGGGTGAGGGCTGGTTTTTAACAGGAGAGATGATAGAGCTTATCACATCAGGAGTAAAGAGCATTATCTGTGTGCAGCCGTTTGCCTGCCTGCCTAATCACGTTACGGGAAAGGGAATGGCAAAGGAATTAAAGCGTCTGTTTGCAGGGGCAAACATAGCCGCAATAGACTATGATCCCGGAGCATCTGAAGTAAATCAGCTTAACCGTATAAAGCTTATGCTTTCAAGAGCCTTTGAGAATTTTAATATATCTGAAAGTGC
>CAUUFM010000081.1:0-4815 GCA_963544505.1 uncultured Lachnospiraceae bacterium
ATAACGAGAGCAAGACATTGAAAGAATTAAGAGAAAATTTAGCAAGGGAGGGCAAAGATATGTCAGTGGTACTTGATACATATAAAAAAGGAATAAGAATCGGAAGAACTCAAGGAAGAAGTGAAGGAATTGATATTGGAAGAACTCAAGGAAGAAGTGAAGGAATTTATATCGGAAGAGTTGAGAGCCTTAGGGTTGTGGCTAAAAATATGAAAGAACAGGGATTTTCAACAGATATAATAATAAAAACCACCGGACTTGATAAAGAAGAGATAGAGATTTTGTAATATGTTTATTAAATTATAATGAATGTTGCACAAAAAATTGTTCAGTATAATAAGAGTATAATACCTAAAAAATGTACATAGAAAACAAGGAAAATAGTTAGCTTATGTTGGATATATTAAAGCTTTCTTTCAATATAGACAATATAAGCTAATCATCAAGATAATATGCTAAGTTTGCCTATATAAGAGCTTGCTCTTAATATAGGCAACGAAAGCAGATTATTAAGATAATACGCTTTTGATAATATGCTGCGTTTGCCTATAAGAAAGTTTAGTTATCGTATAGGCAACCACAGCCAACTATCTTCTGTCTATCTTTTTGGCTATCAATGTTCCCACTCCCTGTAAAATCTGCACCATAGCAATCAACACAAAAATGCAGATATACATAATGGTAGCCTCTTTTCTATAATATCCGTACTGAATGGCAATATCTCCAAGACCTCCTCCGCCTACAGCCCCCGCCATAGCAGAATATCCTAAGATAGTCGTAGTGGCTATAGTTGCACCCACGACAAGAGAACTGCAAGCCTCCACCAATATCACCTTGGTAATAATCTGAAAATTGGACAGCCCCATTGAAATAGCCGCCTCTATTATTCCCTTAGGCACCTCGTTTAACGAGCCCTCCACCATTCTTGCAATAAACGGAGATGCTGCCACAACCAGCGGCACTATAGTCCCTTCAACTCCGAAAGTCTTACCTACAATAAGCTTGGTTAAGGGCATTACAAGCAACAATGCAATCAAAAAAGGAATACTCCTTATCACATTTACCACAACATCAAGAACCTTATAAACACCGGTATTTTCTATAATTCCGTCTTTAGCTGTGGTGTAAAGAATAATACCCAACGGCAACCCTATCACATAAGAAAACAAAGTAGAAATAAAAACCATCATCAACGTTTCTTTAGTGCCGTTTAAAAGCATAGAAACAGTATTATTATCAAGCATTGCCGATCACCTCTCTTATATTTATTCTCTCCACGCTGTGTCCCTTTAATTTTAAGTAATTTATCATCTGATCGGAAATCCCGTTATCCGAGGGAAGCTGTAAAATCATCTCACCATAAGAAATTTTTCCTATAGTGGCGGTGTTGGCATAGAGGATATTGACGGGAGTCTTATATGTCAAAGTCATATTGGCTATCACAGGCTCAAAAGATGAGGTTTCCGTAAAGGTAATTCTCACGCAATTAGGTGTATCCATAATCGGTATAGTGTTTACATCATTTAATATAAGTTTTTTACCCTCAGGCGACTTGGGATTTTCAAAAATTTCCTTTACATTGCCGGTTTCCGCAATTTTCCCCTTATCAAGAATGGCAACTTTATCACAAATTCTCTCCACCACCGACATAGAATGAGTAATAAGCACAATAGTAATTCCGTATTTTTCATTAATCTCCTTGAGCGTATCAAGAATAACGTCGGTAGTGTTCGGGTCAAGTGCACTGGTTGCCTCATCACACAGTAAAATCTTGGGTCTATAAGCAATGGCTCTTGCAATAGCCACCCTCTGCCTCTGCCCTCCGGATAATTCGGACGGATATGCGTCCTTTTTATCTGAAAGTCCCACCACCTCAAGCATCTGTATTGCCCTTTTTTGTGCTTCGGATTTTGGAGTCTTATATGCAAGCATCGGCAGGCAGATATTTTGCATAACACTCTTTTGGGTGAGTAAATTAAATTGCTGAAAAATCATAGCTATTTCCTGACGTTTTTTCCTTAACTCGTCCTTTTTTAATTTACTCAAGTCATCGCCGTCAATAAAAACCGTACCTTCACTCGGTCTTTCCAAAAAATTAAGAACCCTTATCAATGTACTCTTTCCGGCTCCCGACATACCGATAATGCCGAAAATACTGCCTCTTTCAATATCCAAACTAATATTATTAAGAGCGTGTACATCATTATTTGCACCGAAGCTCTTACTGACATTCTCAAATCTGATAATACTGTCCACAAAATCCTCCAAATTAAAAGTTTATTTAAGTATACCGCCGACGCCGGGTCTGTAACCGTTTATATAAGCCCTGTAATCAAAAGGTTTTTTCCCCGATATCTGTAAAACTTCAACAGCCACGAGTCCGTCCGATGCCTTAACGACAAAGCCTCTCTTATCGGCAATCACTATACTGCCGCATACAGTGTCGTCAAAATTATCCTCACAGTCAAAAATCCTTGCCTTTAAAAGCTTTATCTTTTCTTCATTAAAATAAAAATATGAGTCTACGGCACGCACCCTGTTCACAATATCCGAGGCTTTATTATTAAAATCAATATGCCCCTCTTCTTTAGAAATCATTTTTGTATAGGAGGCAACGGCATTGTCCTGCTTTTTAAGTGACACATTTCCGCTTTCAATCAAATCAAGAGCTTCAAGGACGGACTCGCTTCCAAGAACCGCAAGCCTGTCAAAAAGCTCGTAACTCGTTTCACCATCTGAAATTTCAAGCTCTTTTTTAAGAAGCATATCTCCGGTATCCATACCCTCGTCCATTTTGATAACGGTAATTCCCGTAACCTTATCTCCGTTAAGAATGGCTGCCTGAATAGGAGATGCCCCCCTATATTTAGGAAGAAGTGAGGCGTGTACATTTATACACATAAATTTAGGAATATCAAGCAAGTCCTTAGGCACTATTTTACCATAAGCAGCCGTCACAATCACATCAGGATTTAAATCCCTGATATCATTTAAAAAAATCTCATCTCTTATGTTTTTAGGCTGAAAAATCTTCTCAATACCAAGATCAATCGCAGTCTTCTTAACTTCGGAAAAATCAAGCCCCTTACCTCTTGACCTCTTTTTATCCTCTTTTGTAACCACCGCCAAGACATTGTGACTGTTATTTAATGTCTTTAAAATTGTAGCGGAAAATGACGGTGTTCCCATAAATACAATCCTCAAAATCTCACCTCTATTTATCTTAAATCTTCAATTATGATTCATCTTTGTTCTCTATGTTTTTTAAATCTCCTTCAACTTTGGATACATAAAGCACTCCGTTAAGATGATCATACTCGTGACATATCGCCCTTGCTAAAAATCCCTCAGCCTCCATCTCAAACTCATTCATTTCCACATCGAACGCCTTGATTTTTATATAATTGGGTCTAATCACGCAGCCCATTTTACCGGGAACGCTTAAACAGCCCTCATCTGCCGTCTGCTCCCCATTTTTCTCTAAAATAACAGGGTTTATAAATACCATAGGATTATCTCCGGTGACGTCAACAACGAAAATCCTTTTAAGTACACCTACCTGTACCGCCGCAAGTCCGCAACCGCCGCTTTCATACATCGTATCCAACATATCATCAATCAAGTCAAGCGTTCTTTCATTTAATTCCTTAATTTCTTTGGACTGCTTGGAAAGAATCTCATCTCCCATAAGTCTTAACTGTCTTAATGCCATATAAACCTCTCTTTATAATAAAAATAATAAATTCTAAAAAACAACTGATTTTTTGACATTTTTACTAAGAAACAATATTTTTATCCTGTTCAATAAAAGACAGAATCGTCTCTTTATCAATTCCGGTATTATTTTCTATTTCATCAATCGTCATTCCTTTTTTATTCATAAATAAAACAATATTTGCCATTCCTTTATTTTCGCCAATAACAATTCCTTCATTTCTGCCTTCATTTTTGCCTTGTTCAAATAAGGTTGTTTTTTCACACTCTTCCATAAAAATGGCAGTATATAACATTCGCTCTTTCGGATCGCTGTAAAATTCCTTCATCACTATTCCTGCTTTTTCCATAGCCTTGTCCCCCTTTGATACATTTTCACGAATTTCATTTTCTTCCGTTTGAATAAATAACAGCCAACGTTCCAATTCATTCAAGCTATCAATGGAATGATTTAATTTAGTCAAATCTAAAAAATGTAATTCCAATAAGTCTTTAAAAGAACTCTTGTCTTTGATATTAAGTATCTTGTATATTGAATGAATATCATCAGAATACGGAAATTTACTGTTTATTATATTAATGCTGATACATTTTTTGAGTTCTCCATAGTTATGACCTTTGTTAAGTTCCTCTGTATAACTGTTTGACCAAGTAAATAATACTCTTTCTTCATAATGACTATGCCAAAAGTTCTGCATTTCAATATTAATGATATTCTGATTTAACTCCAATTTAATATCGATAATTCCTTGCTTCTCGTCAAGATAATTTCCTCCGACAAAAGGATTTTTAAATATTAATTCCTTAATGTCCGATTCTTTAATATTAAGAATTAAACTAAGAAAGCGTTTCGTAATATCCTTATTTTCATTATTTCCAAATAATTTCTTAAATGCATAGTCATTGCGAGCCGTAAATTGCATAGAACTATAGTCCATAAGCATCACCTTAAATCCCTTGTATAAAACCTCAATTTATTTCCTATCTTTATCATACAATAATTTTATAAATAAGTAAATAAAATTTATTCCATATTCTTAAGCGCTTCATTCATAGGAATCCTTTTTATTCTGTTAAAATCAACTATGCTGACTATAATAT
>CAUUFM010000082.1:0-4788 GCA_963544505.1 uncultured Lachnospiraceae bacterium
ATTGCCATCGGCTTTTATGATAAATATTTTAATTATTAAATCTTTCAATTTCTATAGTATTTTCAGTCGGCTCATAAAACACCATATCTTTTATTTCATCGGGAAGATACTGCTGTTTTACATAATGATTTTCGTAATTATGAGGATATTTGTATTCCGAAAAAGCATCGTTTTTTATAGCCTGATATCCGGCAGACCTTAAATATGTCGGTATAGCGTAATTTGTTTCATTAGCCAAATCTAAAGCCTTATTAACGGCAATATAAGATGAATTACTCTTTTTTGCAGTGGCTATATATATTGCCGCCTGTGCTAAAATTATTCGTGCCTCAGGCAAACCTACCCTGTCAGCAGCCTCAGCGGCAGATGTCGCCAAAACTAAAGCCATAGGATCGGCATTCCCCACGTCTTCCGCTGCACAAATCATTATTCTTCGGGCAATAAATCTCACGTCCTCTCCCGCAGATATCATTTTTGCCAAATAATAAACTGCGGCATTAGGGTCTGAACCCCGCATACTCTTTATGAAAGCCGAAGCATAATCATAATGATTGTCCGTCTTATCATAACTATAAGATTTTTTGCCCATACACTCAAGTATCAATTTTTCATCTATTAAAAAGTTTTTTCCTGAACCGCTCAAGGTAGCCAATTCTATGGTATTTATGGCATACCTTGCATCTCCACCTGCCCTCTCAGCCAAAAGCTGTAAAGCATTGTCGGTAATATTAACACCGAATGCTCCAAGCCCTTTTATATTATCAAAAAGAGCTCTTTTAATTATTTTTTTGATATCTTCGACTGTAAGAGGATACAATTCATAAATATTTGTTCTTGATAAAAGAGCCTTATTAACCTCAAAATACGGATTTTCCGTAGTAGCACCGATTAATATTAATGTTCCGTCCTCAATAAACGGCAACAAATAATCCTGCTGTGCCTTATTGAATCTATGAATTTCATCAATAAAAAGTATTGTTTTTTTCTGATAAGCACTCTTGTTAAGCTTGGCAGTATCCACAGCCTCCTGCATATCCTTTTTGCCTGCAATGGAGGCATTTATTATAATAAAATCAGACTTGCTGAGCCTTGCAATGACAGATGCTATTGTAGTCTTTCCGGTACCTGCAGGACCATAGAAAATAATAGAGCCTAACTTATCTGATATTATGCTTTTTCTAAGCAGCTTATCTTCTCCTAAAATATGCTCCTGACCTACAATTTCATCTAAACAATCGGGGCGAAGTCTTTGAGCTAAAGGAGAATCATTTTTAGTATTTATATCATTAAAATATTCAAATAAATCCATTTTTATTTTTTCTTCTTATTAGACTTTTTATTACCGACGCTTTTAGAAGCGGGCATTATCTTCATTCCCTGTTTTAATATTACGGCACTTAAAGGCTCAATATCTATTTCTATATAATAGCTTTTATCTTCTTTACTATCTTTAATCTCGCCGTCAATTTCATTTTCAAAAAGCTTTGCCTTATAGGTTTTATTTATACTGCCGTTAGTATCAAGAACAACAGAATACTCCGCACCTGTCGGCACATTAAGCTTATATTTTTTATAAGGATTTCCTGAAAAGTTGAGGAAAAACACTAATGTTTCCTTTTCATTTTTTCTACAAAAAGCAAATATATTTTTATCGGAAGAATCTACATCAAGCCATAAAAAGCCCTCCGGCATATAATCCGTTTCATATAATGAAGAATTATTTTTATAAAGGCTTAACAGTTTCTTAAAATAATCGTGCAAATCCTTATTGTCAGCATCGTTTAACAAGTTAAAATCAATTGCCGTATCTTCTACCCATTCGGATTTTTGCCCTAAATCCTGCCCCATAAATAAAAGTTTTTTACCGGGATGCCCTATCATAAAGGTATATAAGGTCTTAAGTCCCGCGTACTTTTGTTTGTCATTTCCGGGCATTTTGGTAAACATCGAGCCCTTTAGGTGTACCACCTCGTCGTGTGAAAACGGCAAAATATAATTTTCACTATAGGCATACATCATTCCGAAGGTCATTGCGTGGTGATTTCCACCTCTAAATATAGGATCAGTTTTGGCATAGCTTAAAACATCATTCATCCAACCCATATTCCACTTGAAATCAAAGCCCAATCCCCCATCGTTCAGATTTCCGCTAACTTTGGGAAATGCCGTGGATTCTTCAGCAATTAAAGCAACATTTGAATATTTTTGTTTCATAATTGAATTAAGATGCTTTAAAAATTCAATAGCCTCAAGATTTTGGTTTCCGCCATATTTATTTGCCACCCATTCTCCGTCATTTTTTCCGTAATCAAGGTAAAGCATTGAGGCTACGGCATCAAACCTTATACCGTCAATATGATATTTTTCCGCCCAAAACAGTGCATTTGAGATAAGAAAGTTACTGACTTGAGGACGTCCGTAATTATAAATCAAAGTACCCCAGTGAGGATGTTCTCCCTGTCTTTTATCGGCGTGCTCATAAAGGTGAGTTCCGTCAAATTTTGCTAAAGCAAAGTCATCTTTCGGAAAATGTGCCGGGACCCAATCAATAATCACACCTATATCATTTTGGTGCAAATAATCCACAAAATACATAAAATCCGTCGGATTTCCATATCTTTTTGTGGGAGCATAATATCCTGTCACCTGATACCCCCAGCTGCCGTCAAAGGGATGCTCCATTATAGGCATCAGCTCCACGTGAGTATATCCCATCTCCTTTACATAAGATACCACAAGCTTTGCAAGCTCTCTATAGTTATAAAACTCTCTTCCGTCAAACGGTTTCATAAATGAGCCTAAGTGCAATTCATACACGGACATCGGACTTGTTGTCAGATTCTTTTTTCTTTGTTTATCAAGCCAATCCTTATCTTTAAATTCATAGGTCATATCGGCTATTATAGAGGCATTATCAGGTCTTAACTGTGCAGAAGAGGCATAAGGATCCGACTTTAGAAATACCTCTGACTTTGCGGTCTTTATCTCATATTTATAAAAATCTCCGATTTTTGCATTTGGAACAAATAATTCAAAAATTCCGCTGTCCCCTATTCTACGCATCTGATTTAACGAAGGATCCCAATTATTGAAATCTCCGACCACACTTACTCTTCTTGCATTGGGAGCCCAAACCGCAAAAGAAGTGCCGTCTAAATTCATTAAATTTTGATAATGTGCTCCCATTTTTTCATAGCTCTCATACCAGATACCTTTTGCATACCTATTTATTTCATCTTCATTAATCGTAGGCAAAAACCTATACGGATCATTTATAATTATCGGGTCTTTTTCATAAAGCGACTGCACTCTGAAATAGTAGTCATAACATTCTTTATCCCTGTCAAGAAGAACGGCAAAAAATCCCTGCTCCTCATTTAATAACTCATACTCCTCATTTTCAAAACAAACTGTAACACCTGCCGCATAAGGAATAAAAGCAGCCACCAAAAAACCCTCTTTAAGCAAATGTGCACCCAAAATATCGTGAGGTCTGTCACATTCCATATAAATAAGGTCTTCAATTATGCGATAATCCAATACTTCACTTAAATCATATTGCATTAAAAATCCCTCCATCAGCTAAAATATATAAGTTCTTCCTCAGGCTTATCTGTTTTCTTTATCTGTGTGGCATATAATACCGGTCCTACACCGTCATAAGGCTTAAAATTTTCTAATTTTATTGTTCCTACAATATCTATCCAATCCCCGTTTTTAACGGAAAGCTGCTTAGAATCATAAAAACAGGCATAGCCTAAAAATTGTATATCATCGGCACAGCAAGTCATAGCTCTTCTTCCGAAGATAAATAAATTATCAGGCATTTTTTTAGCTTTTAAAGCCATAGCCTTTAAATGAATTGTCTTACCCTCATATATTTCAGCCCTTTCTGTAATATCAATAAACCATATTCCATAATCCTCATCGGCTAAATCTATTTTATCATCATCAATATTGTACGGCAAATCCTCTTCCAGTCTGACCGCAATCGGATAACCCTCATCGTCCTCAAACAACACCTCCACTCTTGAATTAACAGCCTTTATACTGCGCAGATAGTCTTTTAAGATTTCATCATCTACACATCTGTTAAAAATAATCAATTCAGAATCTTTAATCATATTAACAAAATAGGATTTCAATTCATTATTCTTAAAATAAGTTCCGAAAGTAGAACCGTCAACCACTGTTATCTGCTGATTGTTGTACCAATCATCAGGAAAATCAAGAGGCAGTATGTCCGCCCACATACCGTTAAATTCAAGTACCACACGTTCCGCCTTAAATTTTACAACCAGTTCTTGTAAATATTTGATGTCCTTTATCTGTTCCTTTGTAACATATTCTATTATTGTATTATATTTTTTAAACAGCTCTTCATCATACTCAACCTCTCCCTGCTCACAGGATAAAATAAGAGTCTTTCCGTCGTACTGAAAATAATCTGCCGTGACGGTATCTGTTATAAACGAGGTCTTACCGGATTCCAAAAAACCGTTGATTATATATAGCGGTATCTCAAATTCTTTTCTACCCAATGTTAAACTCCTTATGTATAAGTTCTTCTATAGCATCTTTATTAAGTTTAGTACCGATAATACAAACAACGGAAGTATAATTAGGTGTTCCGCATCTTACCTCCATCTCTTCAGGAACCATATCAAAATGCAACCAAATATTATCGGAGGCCTCAACAATTCCCTTTGCTCTTAAAACAATACCGTATTTTTCATCAAACAATTCTTTTAGGAAGCTGCTCAATCTGTCCTTATCAATATTCATAGC
>CAUUFM010000083.1:0-4746 GCA_963544505.1 uncultured Lachnospiraceae bacterium
CTATAAACCGATAATATCATAAAACAAACTACTTGTGAATAAGGTATACAAAAATATTTATAAATTTTATAAAAATTATTAAGAAATAATGGTAGTTTTTCGATATATAATATGTTATTATATTAAATATATGATTTTATCGGAACCTTTGAATAGGGGAGGAAGAAATATAATGGGGTTCATAGAAAGAGAATTAAAAACTAATTTTGAAAAGCATATGAAAGAAAATATTTATTATTTAAGAATCATATTTTTTATATGCTTTTTTATTCATATTTTTTATTTTATATTTTTTCTATATCTAAATATGAAAATATTAGCCGTGTATAACGTTTTATCCACACTGCTTTATGGAAGCTGTTTTATAGTAACAATAAAGAAACCGAATGACATTATTTTCAATTTAAGTGTGACGGAGATACTTATTCAAACGATAGTTACAGCTGTTGCGGTAGGTAATTCGTGGGGATTTTATCTGTTTAATTTTATAGTTATTGTATTTGCTATTCTTCGTATTTACAGGATAGACAATAAAACGATAAATAAATTCAGCACCGCCTTTTATACCATCATTTTAAGTATGATCTCATTTTATTGTTCATATTTTTTATCACAAAATACCGTTCCTTTGTATGACGGTTTTGTTGATGACAGTAAGAAGATAAGTATGATTTTATATGTGTTTAACTCCGTTTTAGTATTTGTATGCCTGATAATCATCAGCAGAGTTTTGTTTAAGGGTGTTGACAGTTACATTAAATCAAGTAAAATTGCCAGTCAACAGATTAACTCTATGATAAGTACCGATCCTTTAACCGGGTTATTGAACAGAAGAAGTATGGATTATAAGATCCATATGGCTGTTGAAAAATTTAATAATAAAAATGAATCTTTCAGTATACTTTTGGGAGATATAGATTTGTTTAAAAATATAAATGACACTTATGGGCATTCTGTCGGTGATCAGGTTTTGGTAGATATATCAAATATAATAAAATCTCAATTAAGAGCCGGAGATTCCGCAGGCAGATGGGGTGGAGAAGAATTTTTGATTTTACTTTCGGAGGCTGATAAATCAACGGCAGTATCCGTGGCGGAGAGAATTAGGAGAAATGTGGAGGAAAACAGTATTATTATAGAAGACGGTTCAAAAATTTCTCATTATATAACAATAGGTGTGGCTACCTACAGTAAAAATGTTACTGTAGATGCCTTGATTAAAGAGGCTGATAAAAAACTTTATATCGGTAAAAATTCAGGAAGGAACAGGGTGGTGGTATAATGGATAATAACTGTATTTTTTGTAAGATTTCAAAAGGGGATATTCCCTCTGTTAAGCTGTATGAGGATAATGATTTCTTTATAATTCCGGACATTAATCCTGCCAGCAAGGGACATTGTCTCATAGTTATTAAAGAGCATTACAGCAATATTTTGGAAATCCCGGAAGATTTACTTGTAAAAGGGCATAAATTGGCAAAAAAACTTTCGGCGAAGCTTTTCGATGCTTTTACCTGTGACGGAATAAATATACTTCAGAATAATTTTGAGGCGGCAGGGCAAAGCGTCTTCCATTATCATATACACGTTATTCCAAGATATAACGGAGATTTTATCGGAATAAATTGGACTCCCGGAGATATGGACGAGAAGGTTTTGGATATATTGAAAGGAATAAAGATAGATTAAAATAATTAAAATAATTAAAACGGAGGATTGTATGGACAGAGATGAACTTTTTTTTAAAAGGGTTGAAGAAGACGAAGAATTAGCGGTAATTGATTTGGAAGAAGAGGACGGAACTGTAAGAGAATATGCGGTTTTGGCTATTTTTTCTTCTCCGCCGTATACATACGAGTATATGGCTGTTATGGCACTTGACGACTTTGAAAAAGATGAAGAGGATCAGGAAATCGGTTTCCTGAGATATACAGAGGAAGAAGACGGCTTTATATTGGACGGAATTGATAATGAGGCGGAACTTCAGTTCGTAAGCGACGATTACTTCAGGAGACAAAAGGACTGATTCTATAAATACTCTAATTTAATATTATCCAAGTTCCCATAAAGGACCGGAGGACGCAGACTTTTTTAATTGACTGATTATAAAGTTTGCGTCCCATTTTTTATGTGTATTTTCAATACTTATAGGATCGGCAATGCTAAGTTTGCCATTTTTATCTATTGAAGTTATTAAAATAAAATGTCCGCCCTCGGTAAATTCTCCTCTACCTACCAATGCCACCACCAATTTATTGTTATCAAGAGAATTTTTGATATTATATGGGCTTGCACTTATCGCCCTGACCGGAATTTTATATTCATCTGCACATTTTTTAACAATATTATGCGTAGACCCTCCACCATCTATGTAACAGCCCTTTAAATAGGCTATATCAGCCATCTTGTCAGGGGTAATATAGTTGTCGGGGTCAATAGTATCTATTACCATAGCCATTGTGGTGGGGCCGCAGCCGGCTGAGTACATAGGAGTACTCTTTCCGTATTTATGCTTCGCCCATCTGTAGTCGCTTTGATTAAAGTAGGTAATAGGACCGAGCCTTGAATTAAGAATTTCCGCATAGAGCTGTACCTTAGTTTCTCCGTTTTTAAGCGGGGTTAAAAGGTCTGATAAGATTTTGTCGTCAACCTTTACTATTTCCGCCTTTTTTTTGGCTGCTTTTTTTTCTTTTTCTTCAGCTACCTTTCTTATCTTTTCTTCTTTTAAAAGTTGGTTTTGTTTCTCTAAATATGCCTCATATTCAGGATTATTATTTTCAAATTTTATGGTTTTTTTATTAAATTTATCTATTTTTATTTTAGACACAGTCTTTGTAACCCTGTCTTCTTTTATATAAATTCCTATAAAGTGAAAATTTAAAATGGAAAAAATCATTATTACAGCAGTAATAATGAGGATATATAAAAAAAGTATTATGATTTTAGGTGTTGATTTTTTTGTTTTCTTTTGCATAATTATATAAAATAGACTAAGTTTGCTTGACTGTATCGTGTTCAAGTAGTATAATATAAAAAATAAAAACTATCAAGTGGCTTTTATGTTAAAAAAGTCACGTTTAATATAAAGGAGGTTTTTTAATGAGATTTTCGTCATTCAATCAAGATTATTTGCTTAAAAACAATCCTTATATGAATATAGGTGTTAACGGAAGATATCGTACCGCCAGAGCCATCGCAAAGCATATGGTATCTGATATGGATTTTTCAAAAATACCTAATAATGATAAGTTGCAAAAGCATATTAATCAGATAAATAACAGGGTAAAGGCTTTAACTCAAGGTCAGACAAGATATTCGGATTACAGGTTAAATAATTCAGATGCAAAGGAGTTGTCTGAATACACACAAAATATTACGGAACTGTTGCATAGTGCGGATTCTTTAAGATTGAACGGCAAAAACTCCGTATTTAAAGATTCCGGTATCATAAACAGCAATAAATCCGTTGCTGATGTCAGTTCAAATAAGAGGGTCAGCGGAAACAGAGGCTTTGATTTAAAGGTTGATAATATTGCTGCTGCACAAAGTAATGCCTTTGCTACGATTAACGATGTTGCGGGTAAGGCTTTAGAAAATAGCGGTTTCACTATCAAAAAGGGTGAAAGGAGCTTTAATTTTAATGTATCAGCCGTCGATCCTGTTACTAATAAACCTATGACAAAGCTTGCTGCGTTAAATAAGCTTGCTGATGACGTTAATAATTCAAAGATTGGAATTAAGGCAGTAGTGGAAAATTCAGCCGATGGAAAGAGTGCCACATTAAAACTCACTTCCGAGTCTACCGGAAAGAAAAACGCTTTTTCAATAACAGATGAAAAGGGTCTGACTTCTTCAAATAAAGAGTTGCAAAAGGCTGAAAACGCCTTATTTGAAATTAAACATAGTAACGGATATTCAAAGAAACTTGAATCCGATAAAAACAGTATAGAGCTTTTTTATGAGGGAGTTAAGTTAAAGCTTAAGGAAAAGGGAGAGGCTAATATAAAATTTGGCGGTCTTAATAAAGAAAAGGTCAGTCAAGGAGTAAACGACCTTGTGGAAAAACTTAACAATGTAAACGACAAACTTATGGAAAATGACAGGAAAAAACCTGTAGGTGCAGCTGACAATAAATTTAAACACATACATAAGGAACTGGAAAATATCGGTATAAAATACGACGAAAAGAAAGGAAGATTCAGTGTAGATAAGCCGACACTTGATAAAGCTATGGACAATGCCGATAAATTCAAAGAGGATCTTGGCGGAACAGGGAAGATAGCAGATAAGATAAAAGACATTTCCAATACGTCTTTAAAGGATATTACAAAAAGGAATAGAATACAGAATACAAATAGCATAAACAAAGATTTAAATGATACGCTTAACAAAAATTTGGAGAAGCTGAGAGCTCGTTTTAAGAGTAATAGTGAATGGAACAGAGTACAGACATTCCTTCAGATGCATAATTCTTATGGATTTAATATAAATAAACTGTTTGGCTCTCCTTTTATGAGTTAATAACAGAATTTTATTTAAAAAATAGCGGTTAAATATGAAAGCTATATGAGATTGACCTCTCCTATAGCTTTTATTTAGCTTAAAAACAGGAGAAAATATGGGTATTGATTACACAAATAATGAGTCTAAATATTTATTTTCAACAATGGCCGCAATTTTGAATGACAGGAAACCTATGTCATCTCTTAATAGGGTAAATTGGGGTACTATTTTTCGATTATCAAA
>CAUUFM010000084.1:0-4693 GCA_963544505.1 uncultured Lachnospiraceae bacterium
TTTTTTTAAAAGAGGTTACGATTTGGAAGAGATTAAAATAAAAATGCTTGGACATTTCTCAATGAACTATAACGGCATAATAATAGATGAAACGACCAGAAGTTCTAAAAAACTGTGGCATCTTTTAGAATACTTAATATATTTTAAGGACAGAGATAATCAGGAAGAAGACATAGTAGAGCTTCTTTGGGGTAATTCCAAAAATAAAGATCCCCTAAACTCATTAAAAAATATACTGTTTCGACTGAGAAACATATTATCCGATGCCGGAATAGAAAATGCAAAGAATATAATTGTTTACAGCAATGCTATGATTCGCTTTAATACAAAACTGCCTATCAGTTGTGACTTTGAAGAGTTTGAAAAACTCTGCAAGCTCACAATAAATCCCATACTGTCCGAACAGGAAAAAAGAGAAATATTGATAGAAGCCGTTAATATATATAAAGGAGACTTTTTAAACGGCAAAAAAGAACTCAGATGGATAGCCCCTATAAACGCATATTATCATTCTTTATATGTGAATGTCATAGACCAACTGACAGAAATTCTTGATAATCAAAATGACCACGTATTACTGCTTGAAATTCTGACACATTGTAAAACCATTGCTCCAAAAGAGGAAATCGTGGTATATGGTCTTATTTTGGCAAATTTAAAGCTTGGTAATATATATGCCGCACTGAAAGAATATAATAATTCGGGTATAAATCTGATAGCAAATAAAAACAGCAAAATCAGCGAAAAGGGTAAAAAACTCTATAAACTGATGGCAGAATCTATCGGAAGCTATGAAAAAGACATACTTACCATTCAAAAAAGCTTGGAGGTGATAAATTGGGATATAGGTTGCTTGGAATGTCCTTATGAAATATTTAAAATTATATATGTTCTACAAAAAAGAGATATGGAAAGAAATAATAACGGCGGATTTTTGATACTCTTCACTTGCCAAAACCCGATAAGTAATTCCAATCTTAAAACTATAGATTTTAATAAACTCAATGACGACCCTGTCATTTTAAATAAACAACAGGGTCTTGAAATCTTAAGAAACAGTATTAAGTTTAATTTGCGTACCGGCGACGTAATGACAAAATATTCAAATAATCAATATCTGGTTCTGGTTATGAATGTCTACGAAAAGAAAGACATAGAAAAAATCATAAACAGAATAACAAAAAAGATTAATTCAAAATTAAGGGCTCTTGATATAAAGCTTGAAACCACATTTAAAAAAATATAATTAAAGGTTAAAGCAACCACCTCCTATAAACTCACGAAGTATTGAATTGGCAGGTACTGCTGTAGCCGGTATATCCACAATATAATCAAAAAACTTTAACAGTCTTTTTGCCTCTGAGTATTCAGGGGCATTTTTTTCTATAGCAAGGAGCAACGGTCTTGCATACTGCCTCATAATAAACAGCTCGTGTATCATAGAAGAATTAAATACCACATCTGCACTGTCCTGATAGGGAAAAATAAATTTTTCTTCTCCTCTTCTTACCATATCCCACATCTTTATCGTCCCGGCAGCTCCCTTACCTCTGCTTCTTGCATCTCTTACTATTCTTCTTATCAGTCTGCCGTCTGTAGTGGATATACGATTGTGTTCGTCAAGATTTAACATCATTAATGCACTGATATAAATTTTAAATTTTGAATCTACAGGAATATTCTTAGACATTTCGTCATTTAAACAATGAATTCCCTCTATTACAAGTACATCTTTTTCTTTAAGCTGTATATAATCATTATGATACTCTCTTTTTCCCGTAACAAAATTAAATTGAGGCATATTTATTCTCTCACCTCTTAATAGAGCCTCCATATCATTGTTGAACAGCTCAATATCAATAGCTGTGATATTTTCAAAATCATAGTTTCCGAACTCGTCTCTTGGAGTATCCTCACGATTTAAATAATAGTTATCTACACTTATTGCGTGCGGTTTCAACCCGTGAGCCAACAATTGAACACACATTCTCCTTGAAAAAGTCGTCTTTCCTGATGAAGAGGGTCCTGCTATCATTACAAATCTTTTCTCTGCCTGTTCCTTTATCATAGAGGCGATTTCCGCTATTTTTGCCTCCTGTAATGCCTCCTGCACCAGTATCAGATTCTGAAAATCCTCCTTTACTATAATATCATTAAGCTGTCCTACAGTATTTGAGCCGAGCATATTAGCCCATTCTTCCGACTCTTTAAGCGACCTGTATACATTCTCAGAAGGCTTAAATTTTTCTACAGTTTCAGGCTCTGTCTTTGACGGCATTTGAAGTACAAATCCGTTATGGTATTTATGTAATTTAAACCATTTAAGATAGGAGGTATCATACACCATAAAACCGTAAAAATAATCTGTATAATCATCTAATCTGTAAACATTTGTAGTAGATGCACTCCTGTATTTTAAAATCGAAGCTTTGTGCTCCATTTTTGCTTCTTTGAAAAATTCCGGAGCTTCCTGTGTTTTAATGGTCTTTTTTTCAAAAGGAAGCGCCATTTGCACAAGCTCATTCATACGATTTTCCACTTTTTCAAGCAATTCATCAGTAATTTCATCAAAATTATCCACAGTGCAAAAATATCCTGAACTTACGGAAAAATGTATAACAATAGGAAAGTTTTTATTTCCTATAACGTCATAAAAAGCCTTCAACATCAGCATACTCATACTTCTTCTATAGGTCAACAATCCATCATTATCTAAGGCGGTTATAAATTTTATATTAACATTATTATTTACTTTTTTATGTAACTCTTTTAATTCTCCATCTTCAAGCACCAATAAAATATCGTTTTCATAATCCTTTTGATATTTTTTAGCAAGCTCGATATACCTTGTACCCTCTTCTACACTTATTTTATCATCATTTATAAAAACATCAAATTCTGCACCCATAAAACCCTCCTATTTATCATAAATGCAAGCCGTCACAGATACTTAATTTCGCCCTGATATCAGCTTCTTTTTCAATATCGCTGAAATTGGAATTATTAAACGCTTCAAGAATCAAATTATATCCCGCTTTTTTAAATCTTACATAGTCTGAAAAAATCTGTCTTAATTCTTCTTTAACAGGTAAAATTCCAAATTCTATATATGTATCAAGGTCGTAGAGATTTAACATATCATCATATTTTACTCTATTTTTCGTAACCCTCATTATACTGTAATAATGCCCCTTTTCAAAAACTATCATCTCATCTTCAATAAATAATGACAGCTCACATAATGCCTTTCTTAAAATATCCGTCTTTCCCTGAGGCTGTAATATAAATCTTTCAAACATATTAAGCTTTTGCTTGGACGACTTTAAAATCTTTGCAATAAGCTCCCCTCCCATTCCTGCTATTACCACACAATCGGCATTTGCATCTATATTTTTAAGTCCGTCACTTAAAACACAGCTGATTTTTTCTTCTAAGTTATTTAAGCTGATATTATTTCTTGCAATATTAAGGGCATTGTTGTTTATGTCACAGGCAACGGCTCTATTATATAATCCGTTTTGTATTAAAAATATAGGAACATAAGAATGATCACAGCCTATATCTATTAAAAGCTCGCCCCTAAGAGCGAGCTTACAGATACAGGACAACCTTTCACTTAAAAAACTACCCGCATTTATCATTCCAGATAATCCTTAAGCTTTCTGCTCCTGTTAGGATGCTTTAATTTTCTAAGCGCTTTAGCCTCAATCTGTCTGATACGCTCTCTGGTAACATCAAATTCCTTTCCTACCTCTTCTAAGGTTCTGGCTCTGCCGTCGTCAAGTCCGAATCTTAATCTTAACACCTTTCTCTCTCTTTCAGTCAGTGTGTTTAATACCTCGTCAAGCTGTTCTTTTAAAAGGTTATATGTAGCGGCTTCCGCCGGTATCGGAACTTTTTCGTCTTGAATAAAATCCCCTAAATGACTATCCTCTTCTTCTCCTATCGGAGTTTCTAAAGATACGGGCTCCTGAGATATTTTCAGGATTTCCCTTACTTTTTCCACAGGTAACTCCATTTTTTCAGCTATCTCTTCCGGAACGGGTTCTCTTCCGAGCTCCTGTAAAAGCTGTCTTGATACTCTTATGAGCTTATTTATAGTTTCCACCATATGCACCGGAATCCTGATAGTACGAGCCTGATCTGCAATAGCACGGGTAATAGCCTGCCTTATCCACCACGTGGCATAGGTGGAAAACTTAAATCCCTTTGTATAGTCAAACTTTTCCACCGCCTTAATTAAACCTAAGTTCCCCTCCTGAATCAGATCTAAAAACTGCATACCTCGCCCTACGTAACGCTTGGCTATGCTGACTACAAGCCTAAGATTTGCCTCTGCAAGCATTTTTTTTGCCTCTTCATCTCCAAGCTCCAGCCTTTTTGCAAGCTCTATTTCCTCTTCAGGTTTTAACAGTCTGACCTTGCCTATTTCCTTAAGGTACATTCTTATAGGATCTTCTACGTTTATATTATCAATATTTTTATCAAGATCTATTTCAAGGTCGATATCGTCTATCTTTTCTATATCAATATCTTCTACATTTTCTTCCAAAAGAATGTCATCATCTACTATTACATCAAGCTGTTCATCGGGCATAGGAAAGATATCTATATTGTTGTCCTCCAAATAGACCTGAATTTCTTCCAATCTGTCCGGATCCAAATCAATACCGATAAAATCTACTATCTCTTT
>CAUUFM010000085.1:0-4653 GCA_963544505.1 uncultured Lachnospiraceae bacterium
GTTCATTTGGCTTTAAAGAGCAGAAATAATGACGAAATGAAAGAAAAACTTTTATTGACGCAGGAAACTTATTTTGAAGAGTTGGAAAAAGAAGAGGATAGGCTTGCTGAAGAAGATAATGATTGTGAAAAAGACAAATCTTCAGTAAATGAATAGTTTACAAAAATTTGATGAAAGGCTGATGTATGATAATTGCGGTATGGGGCTCGCCGGGTAGTGGAAAAAGTATATTATCCACCAGAATGGCTATAAATTTATCTAAAGAAAAGGCAAAGATTTTGATAATTTACACCGAGAGTATGGCTGTAGATATTGCTTGGATATATCCAAATGAAAAAAATTTTGTAAGTATGGGAGATATTTGGCAAAAGGATATAGATATAGATGAGATATATGGTTATTTAATGGCGGTTAAAGGTTATAATAATTTAGCTTATCTAAGCTATAAACCGGGAGAAAATCTATTTAGTTATCCGGTTTTTACAAAATTTAATGTTTTACAGAGGTTAAATGAATTACAGAAAATATTTGATTATATAATAATTGACTGTGTATCTGATATAAGCGGTAATATGCTGACCGCCGTATCTCTTGAAATGGCGGATATTGTATTCAGATTAGCAGGTACGGGGGTAAAGGACTGTTTCTTTTTTGACAGTAATTTAAAGCTTTTGCTTGACAGCAGATTTAATTTAAATAGGCATATTACCGTACTTTCAAACACCAAATATTATGAACCCTCTGAGGTTTACAGAATGAAATATGAAAATCTGCGTTATGAGTTTGCGTTTGATGAAAAATTGTATAAGAGGGTATTGGAGGGGGAAGCTTGTGGATTATTTAACTGTGAATATGACAAAATTTTAAATAACATTATAAATAAAGAAATATTGAAAAAAACCGTTTCTAAGACCGCCGGAAAGTTATTTTTAAAAGGGATAAAGTTAAGGTGATTTAATGTATGAAAATTATATTGACGAGGGAATTAAGTATTTAAATTTTGAAAATGTTTATGCAATGGTGCAAAATTTTATCAGTGAAAATTATTCAGGAATTATGGCAGGAGCTGATAATAACGATTTGAATAAAAAAACGTCGCTGAAAGAACAGCTGAAAAATGTAATCAGCAAGTTTTTAAGAGATAACAGGTTAGGAGTGAAAGGCTATACCGGCTCCATATTGGTTCAGAAAATATATAATGAAATGGCACAGCTTTCAATATTGACACCATTGCTTGATGAAAGCAGAACAGATATAGAAGAGATAAATATAAATAGATGGGACGATATAAAAGTACATTATGATACCGGAGAGGTATTGTCAACAGAAGAAGCATTCAGATCTCCGGAACATTCAATTGATGTTATAAAAAGGCTGCTTAAGCAAGAGAGTGATATGGTTATCGACAGAAGCAGGCCGATAGTAAGGGGGCATCTGCATAACAGAATAAGACTTACGATATTAGGCGAGGGGGTAATAGATAAG
The DNA here is from genome assembly GCA_963544505.1 of uncultured Lachnospiraceae bacterium. GTDB lineage: Bacteria > Bacillota > Clostridia > Lachnospirales > Lachnospiraceae > CAUUFM01. The sequence goes on from CAUUFM010000085.1 coordinate 1,486, forward strand.
GCGGCAGGAATATCCGCATCGCTTAGAATTATAAATCCCAAGAGATTTAAAGAGGAGGATTTTGTAAATAGAGGGACGGCTACAAAACAGATGCTTGACAGCTTAAGCATATTGACCAGATATGGTATCAGTATATGTATAACCGGTGAAACCGGTAGCGGAAAGACCACGTTGCTTATGTATTTGGCAGGGCAGGTTCCCAATGAAAAGAGGGTATATTGTATAGAAGAAGATGTACGAGAATTTGATTTAACTAAAAGAGATAAAAATGGAAAGGTTATAAACAATGTGGTGCATACACATACAAAAAAACCTGAAGACAAAGGTAAAATCGTGGATCAGGATAAATTATTGGAAACAGCGCTTACTATGAATCCTGATGTAATCATAGTGAGCGAGATGAAAGGAAAGGAAGCCAATGCCGCACAGGAAGCTGCAAGGACGGGGCACGCGGTGCTCACAACCACACACGCAGGCAGCTGTAGAGCCACTTATTGGAGAATGGTTACCTTATGCAAAATGGGAGTAAGTATGGGAGAGGATACTCTGGAGAGATTATGTAAGGAGGCATTTCCTATAATAGTATATATTAGAAAAGATGGAGATAATGTCAGAAGAATTAAGGAAATAACTGAAAGTTATTTGGACGAAGAGGGAAAGTGGCAGATACAGACACTTTATGAGTATGTGACTGTAAAAAATGAAGAAGATGAAAACGGGAAATTGAAAATAGACGGACATTTCAGAAAGGTAAGCGGTATAAGTGAAAGTTTACGATTAAATTTAATTAACAGGAACATTACGGAGGATTTATTAAGGTTGTTTTGATATGATTTAAAGAGTTTCATTAAGATTGGAGAAATATATGATAATCAGCAAGTTTATAACATTGTTTTTTATCAGTTACGGCTTAATAAAAATATTTAAGGTTGATAAAAAACAGGTGAAAAGAGATATAGTTAATATTTTTTCTCCAAAGGAGGAAACAATATTAAAAAGAATTGAGCTGGCAAAGGGTAAAAAGAAAAGAAAGGGATTTATTCAGCTAATATATGACACTGAGGAAATATTAAAATTGCTTGACAGGCAGGCTGAATTTCCTTTGGTTTGTTTTAGTTCTTTTGTACTTGGTATTTTGTCAATATTTGTGTGTTTGATAACTATGAATTTGTTTTTAGTTCCTCCGCTTTTTGCAATAGCAATAGCTGCCCCCTTTGTTTATATGAGAAACAGAGGGGTGAAGCTGAAAAAAATGATTCAAGAGGAACTGGAAACCGCCTTATCCATTATTACCAACAGTTATATCAGGAATGAGAATATAGTGATAGCGGTGGAAGAAAACATAGCTTATATACATCAGCCTGTCAAACGGCTGTTTCAAAATTTTATTTTTAATTGTGATTATGTCAATTCAGATATAGGGCAAAACATACGAGTATTAAAAAATTCCTTGAATAATTCAGTGTTTGAAGAGTGGTGTAATGCTTTAATAAATTGTCAGGGAGACAGCAGTTTAAGGATTACTTTACCTGCCATTGTTAAAAAATTAAGTTATATAAGAATTGTGGCTGTACGTTTGGAAAGTGTGCTTTATGAACCCGTTAGAGAATATATTTTTATGGTGATTATATTATTTTTTAATGTACCTGTTTTTTATGTGCTGAATAGAGAATGGTATAAGATTTTAGTAAATACTACGGCAGGACATATCACCATCGGTGTTATAGCAAGTGTTGTGGCTATTTGCTCCGCTAACGTTTTAAGGCTTACAAGGCCGATTGAATATCATAGATAAGGAGTTTTTTATGATTTATATAATTATAGTATCGGCTTTTATTTTATATACTTATGGAATTTATAGGATATTTATGTTTTTATTTAGGCTTCCGAGCTTGAAAACATATATGGTGGCGGGCAAATTAGTTAAGATGGGTGATAAAACAAGCATTTTAGATATCTTTATAAAAAGCCTGACCGTTTTTGTCGGAAAGCGTTTAAATATTCCGGAAGAAAGATTGATAAAGATTCAAACCTATCTTAGATATTATGATGTAGAGATTACTGCAAAAGATTTTGTTGCAAACCAGATTACTAAAACTCTATTTTTGTGTATTATCGCTCTTTTATTATATTTGATATTTCCGCTTTTATCTATGGCAATGTTTTTTGTTTCTTTTATTTATTATTTTAAGTGTTCAAGCAGTCTTGAAACAAATTATAAGCTAAAACGGGGTGAGATAGAAAGTGAGCTTCCAAGATTTTGTGCGACTGTGGCACAGGAGATAAAAAATACACGTGATATAGTCAGCATAATAGAAAGGTATATTGAAACCTCTAATAAGACATTAAAAAAGGAGCTTGAAATAGTTTTAGCCGATATGAAAAGCTCAAACTATGAGGCGGCTTTGGTAAGATTTGAAAGTCGCCTCAGTATCGGAGCTGTTTCTGACATAGTAAGGGGGCTTATAGGGGTGATAAGGGGCGATGATATGAGAAATTATTTTGAGATGTTGTCGCACGATTTAGATGTGATGGAATTGCAGAATTTGGAGGATAGGGCTGCAAAGCAACCGGAGAAGATAAAGAAATATCAATTTTTTATTTTAGCAGCTATGATGTTGATGTATTTCGTAACTATAGCTGTTTATTTGTTGCAAATAAATAAGCCCTCGTATTTATAAGGAGCTTTGTTATGTATTGCTTTTTAAGAAAAAAATTAAAGGATAAAAAGGGAGGTGTATATTTAGAATTCAGCTTTGTTCTTATTATGTTTATGATAATAATTGCAATAATAGTTGCTATTATGCCTATATTTGCATATATACATAAAATAAATGTCTATGCTAATAATGTCGCCAGAGTGATTTCTGTAGAGGGAGGATTGACTTCAGAGGCGGTTTATAGAATAGAGGAGTATAGGGAAAAGATGCAATTACAGGATTTAAGCCCTGATTATTCTAAAAGTGATTTTTTTGACGGTTATAAGGTACAGTTGAATAATGAAATAGTGGTGGATATTAAAACGGATTATAATTTCAAAATCATAGGGATACCGATAAACATACCTATTACGGTATGTGCTGTTTCAAGAAGCGAGGTGTATTATAAATGATTGAAAAGTTGAAAGAAAATAGGGCGAGTATGTACATATACGCTTCATTTATTATA
>CAUUFM010000086.1:0-4647 GCA_963544505.1 uncultured Lachnospiraceae bacterium
ACTGACGGAAAAACAGTTTTATGCTGAAAATTATTTTATAAATAATTTTAAGAGCTTGATTTCCAAACAGGGATTATTGCACGGTTGTGCCGTTTTTTTTGAACCCTACGCTCTTTTAAAAAATCAAAAGTTGTACGGAATGTATGTCGGAAATAATAATGTGGGATCTTGGAATTTCAGAGATTTTTACGTAGATATCGATTACACACAAAGACCTTGGTATGAAAAGGCTGTAGCCGCTAAAGATGTGGTGATTACCGACCCTTATCTTGATGCTTGGGACGGGGTGAGTACTGTAGTCAGTGCTTCAAAGCCTGTTATTGTGGACGGAAAGATAGTTGCGGTAATTTTGGTGGATATTAAACTTAATGAGTTCAGCAGTCTGAAAAGCAATGACCCTGAATATAAGAGTATGGTGGCTGTATTAGCCAATGAGAAGGGTAATATATTATATCACAGTCATATGGAGGGTGTTGAGGCTATAGAGCATACTTTATCTACACTTATCCCTGATTCAAAACAGCTTTCAGATGTTAATGATTTAATGAAAAATGGTAAAAGTTTCAGAATCAATGTTGTATCCAAGAATACGAGGACGGTGGTGTGCTATTTCAATCCGGTAAATGTGGAGGGAAGTACCTGGTGGATATGCACAGCACTTGAAAAGGGAGAGTTTTTGAGCGCTGTTTTCAGACTTGCGGCGATTATGATTGTAATATCAATTATTTTTATAGTATTACTGATATTTATTTTGAGTGCCAACATTATTAAGAAGTTAAAGCCGTTGCAACAGTTGAGTGTGGCTGCAAGTGCTCTTAAAAACGGTGATTTCAGTTATGAAATTGCTTATAAAGGAAGTGATGAAATAGGGCAGGCCTGTGAGCTTATATCAGTAGCCTTTATAGAGATAAAAAATGCTATTATGTCGATAAAGGATTGGATGTATTCACTTGAGAATAAAGACTTTACCAACAGACCCAAGCAAGAGTTTATAGGAGAATTTGTGACAATACAGAATTCATATAACAGCCTGCTTGATACTATGAGTAAGGAATTCAATAATATAAGCAGGGTAACCGCCGGAATTGATTTAGGCTCCGATCAGATATCCGAAGGTTCCACATCATTGGCTACCGGAGTATCACAGCAGGCAGGCTCGTTGGAAGAACTGTCGGCTACGGTTGCAGAGATAAATGACGGAATTCATAAGAATGCCGATGAAACCACATTGGCTAACAGCATAGTGGCGCAGGCGGCTTCCGAACTGGAGTCAAGCAGTAAGAGTATGAGTGAATTAATGTCGGCTATGGAAGATATTACCAATGTTTCCAATGAGGTAAGCAAGATAATTAAAACCATTGACGATATAGCTTTCCAAACCAATATTCTGGCATTAAATGCCGCAGTTGAGGCGGCAAGAGCCGGTGAAGCCGGAAAGGGCTTTGCGGTGGTTGCGGACGAGGTCAGAAATCTTGCGGGAAAATCTGCAGATGCGGCTAAAAACACCACCACACTGATAGAAAACACCTTGTCGGCTGTAGAAAACGGCAGTAATCTTGCTGATGAAACTTCCAAATCTATGAACACTGTAGTGGAAAAGATAAATGATGTAACAAGCATAGTAGAAACAATAGCCAAGTCTTCTATGAATCAGGCTAATGCGGTCGAGTCAATAAAGGGCGGAATAGATCAGATATCGTCGGTTGTTCAGGAAAATTCAGCTACAAGTGAGGAAACGGCTGCCGTATCTGAGGAATTGGCGGCACAAGCCGGTGTTTTAAAAGAGCTTGTAGATAAGTTTAAATTTGAAAATTAATATAATATAAATAAAAGAACTGCTGATAGGCAGTTCTTTTATTATGCCGTCAATGGAATATAAAATCGGTGATTTGCTGTTTTTTATTGACATTTCTTATTAAACTTAATATTATTAATATGAACACTTAGCGAATACGAGCAAGGCGATGTATGAGCTTAGTGTGAGTTATACCTAAACACTTAGTGAAAGCGAGTCAAGAACAAAGATTAGATGCAAATTTAAAAGCACAAGCTTGACGAAGCTTGAACTTAGTATTTATGGTATAATGTAGCCAGAGAACTTGGTGAGTACAAGTCGCAGACGCAGTACGAACTTAGTCGTAGGCATACCGACGCCCTTAGCGATTTGCGAACAAAGAGAGCAAGAGCTTAGTAGTCGGTGTGTAAATTAAGCCTGTGAGAATTTTGCAATAGCAAATTCGGGCAAAAACCATTAATTGACGAAGCTTGAACTTAGTCATTACTAATAGAAGGGAATTTTTATAAAATGAAAATAATGAAACAGATAGCTATAATATTTTCTATTTGTATTGTAGCGGAAGCGATAGGATATTTTTTGCCGTTTAAGTTTCCAAGCAGTCTGATAAGCCTGATAATTGTGGCTGCTTTGTTGCTTTTAGGAGTTCTTAAAGAAAATGATATAAAAGAAACTTCCGATTTTTTAGTAAGCGTGATGGCGGCTCTTTTTGTACCTATGGGCGTAGGTGCGGTGGGGGAGCTGATGGCGATTAAGGAAAAGGGTCTTATAATATTTCTTATAATGCTTTTGCCGGTAGTCACCACATTTCTTGCCAGTTATTTTGCAACGGATTTTGCTATGAGGCTTCAAAATAAATTAAAGGGAAAAAAGAGGAAAAATAATGATAAAGATATTTGATAATATGGTGTTCGGGATAGCTCTGTCCACGCTCACCTACTCGTTCGGAGTATTTTTAAATAAAAAAGCAAAAAATGTGCTGGTCAATCCTATGGTTATCTCTGTAATTCTATGCCTGTTATTCCTTAATATTTTTCATATTGATATGGGAATTTACTTAAAAGGTGCGAATTTTATGGGTTCTCTTATTTTGCCGGCAACGGCGGCTGTAGGACTTTCCACGTATAGAAAGCTTAAAATTTTAAAGGAATATGCTTTTCCTATAGTGTTCGGCTCTTTAATGTCGTGCATTGCCTCTATTTTGGTTGTGTATTCTTTATGTAAAATATTTAAGATTGATGAGGCTGTTACAGCTTCTTTAGTGCCTAAGTCAATTACGATGGCTATAGCCCTTGAGGTATCCTCAGGTCTTGGCGGAACAAAGGCTATGACAATGCTTGCGGTAATGGTTACGGGAACATTGGGTTCTGTCGTATGTATGTTTTTAATTGACATATTAAAATTAAAAAATGAGGTGGCGACAGGGGTTGCCTTAGGTTCCACAAGCCACGCGGCAGGTATGGCTATGGCTATGGAAAAAGGAGAAACACAGGTGGCGGCGGCAGGAGTGTGTATAGGTATAGCCGGCATATGCACTTCCATAATAGCTATTTTTATGTGATAAAATTTTAAAATGTCCAAATTCAAGGATTTATGTTTGAGTTTCGGCATTTTAAATTTTTTAATCAAAAATTTTGCGAAAACTCAACATTTACGATATTGACAAAATTTAGTATTAGTAGTACATTAAAGATTAACGATTTAGTTAGCTTTGGTTTATTAATAATATAAAGTTTAGGATTGGTTTTATTTATGCAAGATAAAAGGTTTAATAAGTTTCTTGATAAGGCTAAAAACACATTATCATTTAAAACTGTAAGTTCTAAAATAATTCTCACCTGTGTGATATTTGCTCTCGTTATATTGTTTTTTATGAACTATTCGGTAAGCTCCACTATTGAAAATCTTGAAAAACAGCTTATTACAAGCAGGCTTGAATCTGATATAAATTATATTCAGGACTTGATAAGCCATTATAATAAAGATGCCTTCTGGCATAGAGATGGAAAGAAGATATATTACGGAAATCTGTTAATCGGTGACGGAACGGAAGAAAATGCCAACCTTGCGCCTTTTTTAGAACATCAGGCAAAAACACACACCTTTTCGTATGTATTTGTACTTGATAGGAATGCCGAATTGGGATATGTGGAGTCTACGGAAACTTCAAAGGGATACTTTGAGGGTCGTTATTTAAGAGTGGCGGGAAGCACGAAAAGTCCTGAAGGCAAATCTATAGTGGGAACTTATATAAGTAAAGAAGTGGCTGATGAGCTTGATAAAAACGGATTTTATTCGGGAGAGGCGAATGTTGCCGGAGGTGATATTTATTGCATATATAAGGTGCTTAAAAACAAGTACGGTGATGTTGTCGGTGCTATGGTTGTCGGAAGAAATATTTCCGAGCTTAAGGCGCAAATTTTAAGTTCTGTAAACAATATTACATTTTTTATGATAATTGTCGTAATGCTTTGCTGTATAATTATTATAATGGTAATATACAGATCGATATCATCTATAGGGTGTATAACTTCTTATCTAAAAGAAATAGAGAGTGGAGATATACCTGAAAACAATTTGGATTTAAATACTCAAGATGAATTTTTGCTTATTTCAGAGGGAGTAAATAAGATGGTGGCATCATTAAAGGAAAATGCCGTTTTACGTAAAAAATCGGAAACCGACGCCCTCACAAATTTACCCAACAGGTTTGCATATGAATACTATTCAAATGCGATTTTCAGCAAATTGAACCTGAATCCTGATTATTTGGCGTTTGAGATAATTGACATTGATTATTTTAAGCAATATAATGATAATTACGGACATAAGGCGGGTGATGAATGTATTAC
>CAUUFM010000087.1:0-4599 GCA_963544505.1 uncultured Lachnospiraceae bacterium
CTTTTATTATTTATTAAATATTTTAATTTCCAAATGTTGAATTAGACTTTAATATGTGATATAGTGTAAGTGTTGATATAAGTAGGGTTGCCCTGTTTTATAACAGAGCATTTTTTGACACGGAGAGAAGGAGCTTATGAAAAAAATACTTATTGTTTGCCTGATGGCTTTTATGCTGGTATCATGTAAGAACGTCGATAAAAGAGTTGCCGTAAGCGGCAACAATAAAGCCGTCAAAGAAGTCGTAAATCTCAATCTTTGGCATTATTATTTGGGAGAAAACAAAAAACAGCTTGAAAATCTGGTAGATGAATTTAATTCGACTGTCGGATTGGAAGAAGGAATTTTAGTAAAATCGGAGGCTAAGGGAAAGGTCTTAGATTTGGAAAAAAGCATCACCAATTCTATGCTCGGACTTATTGATTCGGAAGCGGAGCCCGATATTTTTTCATCTTATCCCGACAAGGCGCTTGAAATAAAGGAAATGGGAAAGCTGTGTGATATTTCTGATTATATGAGCGAAGAGGAAAAGGCTCTTTACATAGATGCTTTTTTGAAAGACGGTAGAATCGGAGATAATGAAAATGAGATATTAATACTGCCTGTGGCAAAGAGTACAGAAGTATTTTATATTAACAGCAGCTATTATGACAGTTATCTGAAAAATAGCGGTAATACACCTCTTGATCTGACAAAATGGGAAAATATTTATAAAACTGCAAAAGAATATTATGATTATACGGACAGCCTGACGAAAGACATAACGGGCGACGGAAAGGCATTTATGGGCTTTGATGCCCTTACCAACTATATGGTAATATCCACAAGGCAGCTTAACAAGCCTATTATGGACGAGGACAGAATGTGTGCAAGGCTTAATAAAGAGGCGTTAAGAAAGGCGTTCGATAATTATTTTAAGGGAAGTATTTTGGGATACTATAACGCATACGGCAGATTCAGAACAGATGATATAAAGACATCAAAGCTGATAGCCTTTGTGGGTTCTTCATCGGGAGCAATATATTTTCCGTCGTGGGTAGATGATAACGGTAAACAGGTTGCTATAAACAGTAAAATATTGAAATATCCTACATTTAAGAAAAGAGAGTTCGCTACAATCAGGCAGGGAGCCGGTATGTGCGTTACAAAATCCACACCGGATAGAGAAAGAGCTGCCGTCACTTTCTTAAAATGGTTTACAAAAAAAGAAAATAATTTGATATTTGTGGGAGACAGCGGATATCTTCCTGTGGTTAAGTCTGCATATGATGAAGGGAAGTTTGCATTAACTCTTGATAATGCAAATAACGATGAAGCGAAAATCTTTTCCAAGGTGCACGCCGTTTCCGCAAGACAGATTCTTGACAATCAGACCTATGCGGTTAAGCCATTTAAAGGAAGCTATGATATTAGGAATATTTTGTCGTATCAGCTTGAAAAGAGTGTTAAAGATAATTTACAGGAGGCAATAAATCTTCGTGAAAAGGGAAAGAGCGAAGAGGAAATATTAAAAAAGATAGACGTAGACAAGGTTTTCAAAAAATGGCTTGATAATGTTATTGCTGAGCTTGAAAGTAAGGAAATCGCATATTACAATGAATAGCATATTATGAGGAGAAACTTCACGATGAAAAAACCTAATACTTTGAGAAGACAGAGCAAAATATTATTAACGGTTGTTGTTCTTTTACAGAGTATTATCCTTTTACTCAGCTTATATTTTTCAGGCATTTATAACCTGCTTAATTATGAAGCTTTCAGATTGTTTGAAAGTGTGGCTGACAGTAAATTAAAATCTTGTAATAAGGCGGTAAGAAATATTGTAAAAAGTACCTCGACTATGGCGGATTACTTAAATCAGGAAATACTTGAAAAGCTTGAAGATGAAAACATTTCTCCGGAAATGCTTCATATGTATGACGATGCATTTAAAAATGTTTCCAATGCAAGTGCAAAAGATATTATTGATTTTTTGGACAATAATGATATGTCCGGAGCATTCGTTGTTTTTAAAGGTTCAAATTTGAACAAGGAACAGATAAATTCTCATTCCGCCATCTATATCAGAAGTATTACACAGGGTAAAAATTTCGGAAAAAAGACGTACGAGCTTGAAGTCGGAAAAACCGATATCGGAGAAAAACGAGCGGTATATACGGCAGCCAATTGGGAGCTTGATTGGGATTTTGACATAAATGCCGATGACAGTTCGGTTTATGATTTTTACAGCAAACCTCAGGCGGCGGCTCAGGCAAAAAAAAGATTGATGACCGAGCAATACGGTTATTTTGCACATCCGTCCGATATTTTGAATGATGGAATAGAGGTTATTACCTATAGTGTGCCTTTGATTGATAAAAGAGGGGTTTGTTACGGAGTATTCGGCGTAGAAATGAATTCTGCGGAGAACTGGTTTGAAACCTATTTTGATTCCAATGAGATGTCCTATAGAAACAGTTTTTCAGTATTAACGAAATCTACACCACAAAAAGCAATTTCACTTGACTGGTATCTGATGGACATACCTGTTTCAGAATCTCTGTCACAAAGAGGTGAACTTTTGCCGTTAAGAAAGGTGACAGGGACAAATCTTTATGAGGCAAAATTTCTGACCTTGGGAGATATGTATTGCAGTAACGAAAAGCTTAAAATGTACGGTAAAAATGCGGTATTTGCAGATGAGGCTTGGGAAATAACCACCTGTGTTCCAAAAGATCAGATTAGTGAGGGCTCGCAAAGAATAGGCAATATATTGATTTTTATAATAATAATAAGTACTATAATTGCGATAGTCGTAATTGATATTATTGTAAAATTGACCTCACAGAAAATAGAAAATGTTTCAAAATATATAGAAGATTTAGAGCCTTTTCAGGAATTGAAATTGACAAGGACGAACTTAAAGGAGATTGATGATTTAATAGCGGCTGTGGAGAATTTCAGCAGAGATATGATAAATACGGTTGAAAACGTATCGAATATATTCGATATGACGTCGCTTCCAATCGGCGCATATGAAATAAGAGATGATATAGGACAGGTAATTATTACGAACTTTATCAGAGACTTGCTGAACATCAGGCACAACGGCAATATTTTAAGCCGAACATTTAAGGGCTATTATAGAATTTTGGTAAGTAATCCTTTGCCCGATGCGGATAATACCTATGAATATATAGATTCAAAAACAGGGATTAAAAAATACTTAAAAATATTTGAAAATAATTCAGGAACGGGTAGAATCGGGGTTATAATTGATGTCAGTAAGGAGATTGAAGAAAAACAAAAATTAGCCTATGAGGTGGAACACGATTTTCTGACCGGAATTTATAACCGAAACGCCTTTAGAAACAAGGTCACACAAATGATAGAGAAGAAACCCGACAAGGTGGGAGTGATGATATTTGCCGACCTTGACAATCTGAAATATATAAATGATACTTTCGGGCACGAGTGCGGCGATAAGCTGATTAAAGGGGCTGCCGATATGCTTTCATCATTTGAAAAATATGATGCGATTGTATCGAGAATATCGGGAGATGAGTTCGCCATCTATATGCACGGGCTTGATTCAAAGAAAGAGTATAGAGAAATTATTAAGAATGAAATAAGCCGTCATTATTCTTCAATATTAAATTTAGATGATGAAAGGCAGATACGTATCAGGGCTTCAAAGGGTATTTCGTGGTATCCTGACGATGCCAGGACTACCGATGATCTGATAAAGCTTGCCGATTATGCGATGTATGAAGTGAAGCATAATAATAAGGGTAATATAATCGAGTTTAACAGGGAATCGTATGACAAGAACGTTTATCTTCTGAACAATAGAGACAGTATAAATCTGTTGATTGAAAACAGCCTGATATTATTTCATTATCAGCCCATTGTGGATCTTAAAACAGGTGAAATTTTTGCCTATGAGATGCTTATGCGTTCCGAGATGGCAGAATTTAAGTCGCCTTTAGAAATATTGGAGGTGGCTAAATCTCAATCCAAGTTGGGTCAGCTTGAAAGGGTTATTTTATTTAAGGCATTTGCCGGAATTAGGGAGAATGAGGAAAGACTTAAGGGCAAGAAAGTATTTATAAACAGTATTCCGAGCCAGATTATCTCTTCATCGGACCTTGAGGAATTAAAAGAGAAGTATCAGGATTTATTCCATATGATTGTAGTGGAAGTAATAGAACAGGAGATAGATTCCACCGCGCAGCTTGATAAAAAGGTCAATTTAATGAAAAAAGAGGGACTTTTGATAGCCATAGATGATTTTGGAAGCGGATATTCCAATGAAATTCGTATACTTAATGTAAATCCCGATGTGGTCAAGATTGATATGGAACTGGTGCAGGGAATTCACGACAATGAGGATAAACAGGCATTGGTTAAAAACCTTATAAGCTATTGTAAAAATAAAGATGTAAAGATAATAGCCGAGGGTATAGAGGCTGTAGAGGATTTAAAGACGGTAAAGGATATGGGAGCGGATTTTCTTCAGGGCTATTATGCCGCAAGACCGTCTGCTGAAATATTGGATTTACCTGAACAAAAGAAAAGAGAAATTGCGGAATTGTAATAAAAAGAGGTGTTTAAGAATGA
>CAUUFM010000088.1:0-4590 GCA_963544505.1 uncultured Lachnospiraceae bacterium
ACTATCCTTTTATTGACATTGTAAAGCAAAGCCTCATAATCATCTATCATATTATTTATGATTACAACACCGTCTTTTTCGGTAATTTTTGCAAATTTATTAAAAGAATTTCTGATATCATATATGTCTTTAAAAAAGTCAAGATGATCCTCTTCCACGTTTAAGATTAATGAAATGCTCGGTTTGAACTCAAGGAAGCTGTTCATATACTCGCAGGCTTCCGTTAAAAACGTCTGCCCCCCGCCTATCCTTAAATTCCCTTCAATATCGTTTAACATACCTCCGACGGTAATAGTTGCATCTTTTGAGCTGTCATTTAACAAAGCTGCGGCTATCATAGACGTGGTGGTGGTCTTTCCGTGTGTTCCCGATACCGCTATGGCGTTTTTATAGTTGCCCATAATCAAGCCGAGCAGTCTTGCCCTTGTCATTATAGGGATATTAAGCTCCTTTGCCCTTTTTAATTCCTCATTTTCTTCCCCTATAGCAGCCGTATATACTACAAGATTAAGGTTCTTATTTATGTTCTCTGATTTATGCCCTATGTAAATCCTTGCTCCCTTTTCTTTAAGCAAGCCTGTGAGATAACTTTCTTTAATATCAGAGCCTGAAATATTAAAATTCCTGCTCATCAGAATCTGTGCCAGTCCGCTCATACTGATGCCGCCTATGCCTATAAAATGTACATTAATAGGCTTGTTAAAATCTAAAGTACACATCTTTTAATCTTCCCTTATGGTTTCTATTTGAATTTGTGATACAATTTTCAACAAAGTATCCCTTTCATTAAGATATGGATTTTCAAGCACCCTGTTAAGCAGATATTTTAAAGTCGCTCCTATATCAGCTCCTTTTATACCCAGTGACATAAGGTCATTTCCGTTAATCTTCAAATCACCTGTTTTAATCGCATCTTTATTTCTTACAATATCTAAATAATGCTCATATGCCGCATTCAAGGCATTTAATCTCTCTTCAAGCTTATAAGATGAATGTGCCAGCAGATCCGCCTTTTGTAGAATAAACATATTTTCCATATCGTCCTGCATAATGCTGTAAAGTCTTCTTACCTCTATTTTATCATCTTTTAACCTATGGGTATGATACAGGATTAATTTGCATACACGCTTAACAGTATTATTATCAAATTTAAGCCTTAATAAAATCTTTTTTACGATCTCTTCTCCTTTTTTGGCGTGCAGTTTAAAATGATCCTCTCCTTGTTCATCTGTGGTCTTTGTAACGGGCTTACCCACATCGTGTAAAAACACCGCCCATCTTAAAACAGGGTCTTTCGGCACATATTTTAAAGCTATAAGACTGTGACTGTAAACATCTGTGAAGTGGTTCTGATTAGCCTGCAAAGTTTTCAGCATCATATCCGCCTCCGGCAGAATTATCTTTGTAATTCCAAGCTCCGTTGCGAGCAAAATTGCCGTAGGCATATCGGATAACAAAATCTCATTTATCTCGCATCTGATACGCTCCGCACTTATATTTTTAAGTAAAGGGGCTTTCTTTATAATCGCAAGAGCGGTAGATATATCAAGGCGAAATCCCGTCTTAGCCACAAATCTTATTGCCCTTATAACCCTTAAAGAATCCTCATCAAAACGTTTTTCAGGCTCTCCGACACATCTTATTATTCCTAAATTAAAATCACGTAATCCGTCACAAAGGTCAAGTATTCCGCATCTTTCATTATATGCCATAGCATTTATTGTAAAATCACGTCTTTGAAGGTCTTTTTTTATATTTTCGGTAAATTCGACATTTTTAGGACGTCTGTTATCCTCATATTCTCCATCTATTCTATAGGTGGTCACCTCATAGCTGTTTTTATTAAGTCTTACGGTAACTGTCCCGTGCACAAGTCCTGTATCTATGGTGTTCTTAAAGATCTGTTTTACCTTATCGGGTGTGGCACTTGTGGCAATGTCAAAATCCTTAGGCTTTTTACCCATCAGGCTGTCCCTTATCGCTCCACCCACCACATAGGCTTCAAAACCGTACCTTTCAAGCTCATCTATTATCTTTCTGACACCATCGGGCAGCTCTATTTTTATATCCTTATTAATAGGCTTTTCCGAAGATAACCATATGCTTTGCTTTCTTTCCACAATAAATACATTCTCCGTTTACGTTGTCCTGCTCGCCGAACGGCATACATCTTGAACTTACGGAAAGCTCCTCTTTTATACTCTCTTCACAGCTTCTTGAGCCGCACCATCTTGCCTTTACAAAATAGTTGTTCCTGTCAAATAACTTTTTAAATTCCTCATAGGTTTCCGCACTATAGGTATGCTCTTCTCTATTTTTCTTTGCGCAAAGGTACATATTTTCCTGAATATCTTTAAGAATATCAACTACCCTTGTTTCCACATCTGAAAGATTTATCGCTATCTTTTCCTGTGTATCTCTGCGTACAAGAAGAACCTGCCCTTTCTCAATATCTTTCGGTCCTATTTCAAGCCTTAACGGAATTCCCCTCATCTCCTGCTCACTGTATTTATATCCCGGAGATTTATCTGTTAAATCAATATCCGCTCTCACTATTTTTTTAAGTCTTTCTTTTAATGAAAAGACCGCCTCTTTAACCTCTTCTTTTTCCTGTCTGATAGGCACTATCATCACCTGTATCGGTGCAATTTCAGGAGGTAATTTAAGTCCTCTATTATCTCCGTGCGTCATAATAATGGCACCTATTATTCTGGTGGACAAGCCCCAGGAGGTCTGATGAACATTTTTTTGAACATTGTCCTTATCAGTGAATAAGATATCAAAAGCTTTGGCAAAGCCGTCTCCGAAATAATGACTGGTTGCCGACTGTAATGCCTTTCCATCGTGCATCATCGCCTCTATCGTGTAGGTGGAAACCGCCCCTGCAAACTTCTCTTTTTCCGTCTTTTCACCCTTGATTACAGGAATAGCCAAAATATCCTCACAAAATTCCGCATATACATTAAGCATAGTCAGGGTTCTGTCTATAGCCTCATCGGGCGTTGCGTGTGCCGTATGCCCCTCCTGCCATAAAAACTCCCTTGATCTTAAAAAGGGTCTTGTGGTCTTTTCCCAACGTACCACTGAGCACCATTGATTATAAAGTCTTGGAAGATCCCTGTATGAGCTTATATCCTTTGCATAAAAATCGCAAAACAGCGTTTCCGAAGTAGGACGAACGCATAATCTTTCCTGCAACTCTTCCGCTCCTCCGTGTGTTACAAATGCCACTTCAGGAGCAAAGCCCTCCACGTGATCCTTTTCTTTTTGTAATAAGCTCTCCGGAATAAAAAGAGGCATAGACACATTCTGTACCCCCGTAGCCTTAAATCTTTTATTCAGCTCATTCATTATGTTTTCCCATATAGCATAGCCGTAAGGCTTTATAGCCATACAGCCCTTAACCGTGGTATAACCTATCAAATCAGCCTTTAATACCACATCGGTGTACCATTTGGCAAAATCATCTTCCATATTGGTGATAGCTTCCACCTGATTTTTATTATCACTCATCAAACCGATCTCCTTATATAATAACTTTTAAAATCAATCAAAGTATTTAAAACTATGTATTTAAACGATAACCGACACCCCATATCGTTTCAATCAGTTTTTCCTCTCCCGTTTCAATCTTTTCTCTGATTTTCTTCATATGAACTGTAACCGTAGAAACATCTCCAAAAGAATCCATACCCCAAACAATTGAAAAAAGCTCTTTCTTATTCCATATTTTGTTAGGATTAGTCGCTAAAAAAAGCAACAGTTCAAATTCCATATTGGTGAGAGATTTTTCCTCTTCATTCACATACACTCTTCTGGACGTTTTTTCTATCACAACGTTTTTAATTTTAATAACATCATTAAAAACCTTATTGGTGAGTCTGTCATACTTTAAAATCTGTGCCTTGACCCTTGCCGCCATCTCTGCAAAGCTGAAAGGCTTTGTCATATAATCGTCAGCCCCTGAAGATAAAGCCTCTATCTTATCATATTCATTATCCCTTGCAGAAATCATCATAATAGGCACATCTTTTACCTGCCTGATTTTACCGGCAACCTCCACTCCGTCCATCTTCGGCAACATTACATCTAAGATTATCATATCATATTCTTTGGCAAAAGCCGCATTAAATCCGGATTCTCCGTCAAACCTGACATCTACCTCATATCCTGATTTTTCCAAATAATCCTTTTGCAATCCGGCAATATTAGGATCATCTTCCACAATCAAAACTTTCTTCATTACATAATATCTCCCGAATATTTTCTAAGCTTAAAGCCTATTTGCGTTCCTTTTCCTTCTACACTCTCTGCAAAAATCTCTCCACCGTGATCCTCTATTATTTTTTTCACAATAGAAAGTCCTATACCGCTTCCGCTCCTTTCTCCGTTCCTTGAAGCATCAGCCTTAAAATATCTTTCAAAAATATGCGGCAACTTATCCTTTTCAATTCCTGAGCCGTTATCCTTTATAGTTGTTGTAATAAATCCGTCGTCTTCCTCTATCGTTAGAGATATCATTCCGGTTTCATAATCTACAAATTTTATGGAATTGCCTATAATATTTTTTACCGCCTTTGATATTTTTTC
>CAUUFM010000089.1:0-4573 GCA_963544505.1 uncultured Lachnospiraceae bacterium
GGTGTTGTTTATGTTATTTTTATATGAAAGAAAGGACTTAAGGGCTATGAGAAAAACTAAAATAGTATGTACATTAGGACCTGCTACTGATAGAGATGATGTATTAAGGCAGTTAATTTTAGGAGGAATGAATGTAGCAAGATTTAATTTCTCACACGGAACACACGATGAGCATTTAAAGAGGCTCACTAAGTTAAGAGAAATCAGAGAAGAGCTTAATTTACCGATAGCTGCACTCCTTGATACAAGGGGACCTGAAATAAGAATAGGTACGTTTAAAGACGGAAAAATCACCTTAAAAAAAGGCAACAGCTTTACTCTTACGACAAAAGATAATGTAGTCGGTGATGAGAATATAGTCCACGTAAATTATAAGAATATCATTGATGATATAGAGGTAGGCGGCAGAATCTTAATTGATGACGGACTTGTCAGCCTTAAAATTACGGAAATTAAGGGGGAGGATATTATCTGTCTTATCGAAAATGACGGTGTAATATCTGACAGAAAGGGTGTGAATCTGCCGAATTGCGATACCTCTATGCCATATATAAGCGAGAGTGACAGGGCTGATATTATATTCGGTATTGAGCAGGGCTTTGATTTTATTGCGGCTTCTTTTGTCAGAAGTGCAAGCGATGTCCTTGAAATCAGAAAAATTTTAAATGAGCATAACAGTCGAATTAATATAATTTCAAAGATTGAAAATATGCAGGGAGTTAATAACATTGATGAGATTATAAGGGTTTCCGACGGAATTATGGTGGCAAGAGGTGATTTGGGTGTGGAAATTCCGCTTGAGGAAGTGCCTGTTATTCAAAAGGAGCTGATAAGAAAGGGGTTTAACGCTGAAAGACGTGTAATTACAGCTACACAGATGCTGGATTCTATGATGAAAAATCCAAGACCTACACGTGCGGAGGCTACAGATGTCGCAAATGCCATCTATGACGGAACAAGTGCGATAATGCTCTCGGGAGAAACCGCTGCCGGAGCATATCCGGTGGAAGCTCTTATGACAATGGACAGGATAGCTAAAAGAACTGAAGAGGATATAGATTACGTAAAGAGGTTCAAAAACAGGGTTCAGGAAAAAAATCCCGATGTTACCAATGCCATAGCTCACGCAACCTGTATGACCGCAATAGACCTTGATGTATCTGCCATCATCACGGTTACAAAGTCCGGAAATACCGCAAAGCTCATTTCCAAATACAGACCCGATGCACCGATTATAGGCTGTACTATGTCAAATGAGGTATGCAGGCAGCTGAGTATGTCGTGGGGTGTTATTCCTATGCTTATAGAAGAAGAAAAAGATACCGATATACTGTTTGAGCGTGCAATTGATAATGTTATTGAGGCGGGCTATATAAAGGCGGGCGATTTGACGGTCATTACCGCAGGTGTTCCTCTCGGAATTTCAGGAACTACCAATCTGCTTAAGGTTGCGATAGCCGGAAATATCTTAGTCAGAGGAAAGGGCATAGGGAAAGGGACACTGACTGCCCCTGTAATAGTCTGCAAGGATATAAAAGAGCTTCCTGAAAAGCATAAGGACGGCTGTATTTTTGTAGTTCCGGATACGGATAATTCCATAATGCGACAACTGCGTTCCGCAAAGGGACTGATAGTAGAGTCTCCCGATGAAAATTCTCACGCGGCAATAGTGGGAATGAGCCTTGATATACCTGTGATTATAGGAGCTGCCAACGCTACGGATATTCTAAAGACCGGTTCTATTATTACTATGGACGTTGAAAGCGGACTGATTAATGCTTGATGCTTTTATTGTAGATATAGATAATCTAAGTTATGATTATTCAGAAGAAGGACAGTATGAACAGAAAAAAAGTTTGGCATTAGATGATGTAAGCCTTCATATCAAAGAGGGAGAAATGGTCGCAATATTAGGGGCTAACGGTAGCGGAAAATCCACTTTGGCTCGTCATTTGAATGCTCTTTTATTGCCTAAGACAGGAGAGGTTGTTGTATGCGGCTTTAATACTTCGGATAAAAATAATATCTTTGATATAAGAAAAAACGTCGGAATTGTTTTTCAAAATCCGGATAATCAGATAATAGCAAGTATTGTTGAAGAGGATATAGGTTTCGGCTTGGAAAATCTTAACGTTCCCACAGAGGATATACTTTTAAGAGTAGATGAGGTGCTTGAGGACTTAAGCTTATCCAGGCATAGACTGAAATCTCCTAACAGACTGTCGGGAGGACAAAAACAGAGGGTGGCAATAGCCGGTATTTTGGCGATGAAACCTAAGATAGTGGTGTTTGATGAATCAACGGCTATGCTTGATCCGAGCGGTAGAGAACAGGTGATGAGTTCTGCAAAAAAAATGCATGATGAGGGCATTACGGTAATTATAATTACACATTATATGGACGAGGTGACATATTGTGACAGGGTCTTTGTGATGTCTAAATCAAAGCTTATTATGGACGGGACGCCAAGACAGATATTTTTAAAATCGGCACAGCTTGAAAGCCTTAAACTTTCAATTCCCAATATTACCAAAATGGCACTTGAATTAAACAAATATTATGATGAAATAAAGACTGATTGTCTATATATGAATGAATTTATTCATCAGATAATGAATGTTTACAGGGCAAAAAAAATGCCTAAAATGCCTGCGGTAAAGTCGGAAAAAAAAGATAACATAAGAAAAGAAGAAATACTTAGACTTGAAAATGTAAATTATTCCTATTCTTCGGGAAACGGGATTGACGGAAATGTTTTAAAAGATATTAATTTGACTATATATAAGGGTGAATTTTTGGGTATAATCGGACATACAGGCTCGGGGAAATCCACTCTTATACAGCATTTTAACGGCTTAAACAAGCCGACTTCAGGGAATGTTTTTTATAAAAACAAGAATATTTTTGATAAAGATTATTCATTAAAGGCGCATAAGGGTAAGGTAGGTCTTGTATTTCAATATGCGGAGCAGCAGCTGTTTGAAATAAATGTCTTGGAAGATGTAATGTTCGGACCTATAAATCAGGGCAAAACAAAAGATGAGGCGGAAGCTTTGGCAAAAGAGGCACTTGAAACGGTGGGGCTTTCTGAAGAGTATTATTATCGTTCACCCTTTGAGCTGTCAGGAGGGGAGAGAAGAAGGGCGGCTATTGCAGGAGTTTTGGCTATGAAGCCTGAGATGCTTGTGCTTGATGAGCCGACAAGCGGTCTTGACCCTGTCGGAAAAGAGCTTATTTTGGAACTGCTTTTGAAGCTTAAAGAAAATGGATTTACTATTGTAATAGTAAGTCACAGTATGGAAGATGTGTCGATTTATACAGATAGAGCGGTAGTAATTAATGAAGGCTCTATAGTGATGTGCGGAGATACGACGGAGGTTTTAAGCAGGGCGGACGAATTAAAAAAAATAAAGCTTAATACCAGTTATTTTCACAGGGTTTTGGAGGAGCTTTATAAGGAGGGACTGAAAGTAGATATGAATGCAGTGTCTTTTGATGATGCAATTTATAATATTTTAAGTGCTTTATCAAATGAGGATAATAACGGCTCGGAGCTGATTAAAAATGATTAGAGATATAACCATAGGACAATACTATCACGCAAATTCCGTTATTCACCGCCTTGATCCCAGAGTAAAGCTTTTCGGGACAATAGTATTTATAGTGAGCCTGTTTTTATCATTGAAGCTTGAAATATATATATTAGCCGCTTTATTTTTGACATTTGCAATTGTTGCAAGCAAGGTTCCTTTTAAGTTTATGATAAAGGGGTTAAAACCTATAGTTTTTCTGCTTATAATGACATTTTTGTTTAATTTATTTTTAACTCCGGGAGAAGAGGTATTTAAAATTTGGAGATTGAATATTACAAAAGAGGGAATTAATTTATCCGTACTTATCTGTATCAGATTTATTCTGCTTATATTAGGCTCAAGTGTGATGACACTGACCACTACACCTAATATTTTAACTTCAGGGATTTCAAAGGCTCTTAAGTTTTTAAAGGTTGTTAAATTTCCTGTAGATGAGGTGGCTATGATGATGTCCATAGCTCTAAGATTTATTCCTATTTTAGGTGAGGAAACAGGTATTATAATGAAAGCGCAGGAGGCAAGAGGGGCATCATTTAATGAGGGCAGTATAATTAAAAGAGCTAAGGCTTTATTGCCTGTTTTAGTGCCTCTTTTCGTGTCTGCATTCAGAAGAGCCGATGAGCTTGCAATGGCTATGGAATCAAGATGTTATTTTTGCGGGAAACCTCGTACCGAGATGAAACCCCTTAAGTATAAGAGATGTGATGTTTCGGGATATATTATTATCTTGATTTATTTAGGACTTATGATTGTTGCATCTATTTTGCTTAAAAAATATCATTTATTACCATATATTTAATGAATCTGCTATGTAAAAAGCGTTTTTTGCCATATAATGCAAAAAGCGTTTTTTTCACACAAAAAATGCTTTCACAATACAAAAAGTGCTTTTATAAATTACTCTCTCTGATCTTTAATGTTTTATGACGGTAAACAAACGGAATAAAAAATACAAGTCGCAACTCGCTACGCTCAAACAT
>CAUUFM010000090.1:0-4535 GCA_963544505.1 uncultured Lachnospiraceae bacterium
GGAATATGGACGGTAAAGCTTATGATAGCTAAAAATCATCAATTCAACAATCATTGGTTGTTTGAAAAAGTGAAACACCCTAACTATTTCCTGAATATAGTGCCGGAGCTTATAGGACTTGGACTGATTTGCCACAGTTTTATAACATGCATAATTGTTTTCCCTTTCTATGCTGTTGTGATGTATATTAGAATAAAAGAGGAAAATATGTTGATAGAACGGATTATAAAGCCTAATACAAATCGATACAATTAAAGGCATCTATTTTAAGAGTAGATGTCTTTATTTTTTTCGATTAACAAGAACAGATGATAATAGTTTATATTAATGAGAGGAATTTGAAAAATGAAAAAAATACTGTTTGTATGCTTGGGGAATATTTGCAGATCCACTATGGCGGAAGGCTTATTACGGTATTACTTGGAAAAAAATAATATAAAAGACGTATATGTGGAGTCTGCCGGAACAAGTACTTATGAAATAGGAAATCCCGTGCATAAAGGAACGGTAGATTGTTTGACGCAGCACGGAATAGATCCTGATATCTATCTTAAAGGAAAGAGGGCAAGACAAATCAAGGCTTCCGATTTAAATGAATTTGACGTTATAATAGGAATGGACAGTAAAAATATATCAGATATGAAAGAATATTTCGGAAGAGAGGCTGATAATAAATTAAGACTTTTAAACGGCTACAGAAATGAAAACACAGATGTGGCTGATCCTTGGTATACACACGATTTTCAGACTACCTATAACGATCTTATAAAGGGAATAAATATAATAATTGACAGGCTTAAAAATGATATAGAGTTGTAAAGTTATAAGGAGAGTTGAAATGCCGAACAAAAAACCTTATGTTTGGGCACATAGAGGAGCAAGCGGATATTGCCCGGAAAATACTATGCCGGCTTTTGAGAAAGCGATTGAACTTGGAGCGGACGGAATAGAGCTTGATATACAGGAAACAAAAGATGGAGAAATAGTCATCTGCCACGATGAAAAAATAAATAGAACCTCTGACGGAAAAGGATATTTAAAAGATTTTACCTTAACACAGCTTAGGGAATTTGATTTTTCAAAAGGGAGGGTACAAAAAGGTTATGAGGGAACAAAAATTTCTACGATGAAAGAGGTCTTTGAGCTGATAAAACCCACCAATCTTACGATAAATATTGAGCTTAAAACAGGCGTTGTTTCTTATAAAGGCTTAGAAGAAAAGATAATAAATATGACTGAAAAATACGGTTTTACGGATAGGGTCACTTTTTCTTCATTTAACCATTATTCGATTAAGAGAATAAAGGAATTGCGACCTTATGCAAAATGCGGATTTTTATATATGGACGGAACCATAGGTATGCCTGCATATTGCAAGTTTCATAAAATAGAGGCGCTTCACCCTGCTTTTTATAATATGCGGTATGACGGTTTTTTGGAGGATTGTATAAAGAACAATATAGAGCTTAATGTATGGACGGTTAATGAAGAAGAACATATGGTTACCTGTATAAAATCAAGAGTAAACGCAATAATAACCAATTATCCCGACAGGGCTGTAGATATAATAAAAAATTCAGCAGCTTATAAATAAATATGTCAATAAATAGAATAGGAGAATTATGACAAATCAGGCAATGGATAAAAAGAAAATTTTTAATGAATTCGGTCTTAGAGGCACACAAAATATGATTGGAGGCAATACCACCAATCTTCGTGAATGGAACAGAATAAAGTATGACTGGGCAAATCTTATGTACAGGACTATGCTGAATAATTTTTGGATACCTGAGGAGATATCGCTTGGAGAGGATATAAAGCAGTTTCCGTATCTTACAAAGGGAGAAAGAAACGCATTTGATAAGATAATATCCTTTCTTAATTTTTTGGACTCGATACAATGTGAAAATCTTCCTAATCTGGCAAGGTATATCACTGCCGCCGAAGTGGCTTCTTTGCTTAATATTCAGGCATTTCAAGAGGAAATTCACGCACAAAGCTATTCATACATCTTGGATACGGTGACCAATCCTATTACAAGGGATTCCATCTATGATGCGTGGAGAGATGACGAGGTGTTACTTGAACGCAATCGCTTTATAGCACAGATGTATCAGAGATTTTCAGATGAGCCTAATATGGAAAATTTAATCAGATGTATTACTGCGAATTATATATTGGAAGGAATATATTTTTACAGCGGTTTCAGCTTTTTTTATACGCTGGCACGTCAGGGAAAAATGACTGCCACAAGCACCATTTTTAAGTATATAAATCGTGATGAAATAACCCATCTTGTATTATTTCAGAATATTATAAGGGAGCTGATGAAGGAAAATAAAGAAATATTTACCGACGAAATAAAAGAAGAGATGAGAGAAATGATAAAGATAGGCACACTTAATGAGATTAAGTGGGGACAATATGTGACAAATAATGAAATCTTGGGTATAAACAATGATTTGATTGATAAATATATAAAATACCTTTCCAATCTTCGCCTAAAGGCTATAGGGCTTGAGGTATGGTATCCTGAAATTTCTGAAAATCCTATGGCTTGGATAGAGAGCTTTTCAAATTTAAACGATACCAAGACTGACTTTTTCGAGGCAAAAGTAACCAATTATACAAAGGCTGCCGCATTTGACTTTGACAGCCTTACATAGTTTTAAACTTAGATTTGCCACAAACATACCCTATTTGAAATAAGACTTTTTATTATATTTGATATATATTTTTAAAATATAAAAATTATAAAATGGAGAATAGGTATATGAACAGGTATAAAATGACCATAACAGCTTTATTTTTGACGGCGGTATTTATATTGACAATTCCTGTTAATATAAAGGCGGGGAATATTGCTGAAAATATATTTGAGGCAAGAGTCGATAAGGCTGAAAAAGAGGAGCAGATTGAAGAAAAATATGACAAAATCTATGATATTATAAACAAAATATCAAGTATGAAATTTTTAACCGACGATGAAAAGGCAAGTATATCTAAGGATAAAAAACAGCTTTTGACCCGATATCAAAAAATAGATGAGATAAAAGCCAAGATTACAAAGGTATCAGATAAGATAATGAAAGGTTCGGACACTTTAAATAATAAATATAACACAATTTATGCTCTTAATATAGACCTCTGGACTAAGGTGGACGCTGATTATCGTGACAATCGGGAGAATTATTTGTCAAACGAAGAACGGGTGAAAAAATCTACATCGTTAAGCTCTGATGAAAAGAAAAAGCTTATAGAAGATGCCGTACTGCTTGATAAGCTCGAAGAGCGGATACAGGTATTTTATGACAAGGCGGATAAGGCTACGGAAAAGCTCAGAGGGCAAATACAAAAAGAGTATAACTCAATCGACAGGATAGTTGAAAAAAATGACAGCGTATGGGAAAAAATATTTAATTTTTCAAAAAAAACTTGACATATACCGTCAATTCGTGTTATTGTTCAATAGATAAAAAGTAATAGAATTAAGAATTAAGAAACAAGAAAGGAAGAGAGATATTAATTATGAAAAAAAGAAAATTGTTTTTAGCACTGGGATTGGCAGCTGTTATGACTGCCGCTTCTATGGCAGGTTGCGGTGGCAACAAAGCAGACAAGAAAGATGACAATAAAACTGAAATGTCATCTGACAAGAAAGAAGATGCCGCTAATGACAACATGGCTGACGCAAACAATGCAGACAGCAGTGCAGATGACAATATGTCGGCTGACGACACACAGGATCAGGGAGATGATATGTCCACTCACAGCGATGATTCATTGAGTATGTTCACACAGGCTTTGGTGGGCAAGGACGATGACGGAAATTCATACTTCTATGTTTACAATGATGATGAGTCTTTTGTTGCTTTGGTTATGTTATCGGCAGATGCAACAACCAGTATGAATTCTGTAGGAGCGGCTGTTGAAAATGGCGACGGGACCGTAACAATTCAGGATCCGAACATGCCGCTTACCTATCAGGCGACACCTGCTGATGACGGTGTGGAGTTTATATTGTTTGATCCGAGCGGCGGCGGAAATGATGCTAAGGCAATTATCAGACCTTATGAAGATGTAAATGCCGTAATTGATCTGATTAAGGCAATCGATAGCGGAACTGAGATTATGAATCCTTTGCAGTAAGCTTATATTTTAAGATAAGTATTCATAGTAGTAGAAAAATAAATTTTACCCTAAACCCCTGAAAAATACAGGGGTTTAGGGTTTTTGTGTTTTCATTGCCGCGTGTATCGGAAGCTTATCAAAATGCCGACAGGCGGATATCGGGGCTTAAGACACAGGGAATCAGGCGGTGGTATAGCTATAAAGAAAAGAACTTGAAATATATGGAATTTTAGTTTATAATAAAAATAATTAGCTTTAATAAGGGAGATCTGTACTTAAGGCTTTATTTTTGAATTTATAAAATAAGATGGAGGGGAGTTTAGCTCTATGAGAATCATTCATTGTGCAGATATACATCTGGATTCCGTACTGACTACAAATCTGACCAAGCAACAGGCGAACGA
>CAUUFM010000091.1:0-4529 GCA_963544505.1 uncultured Lachnospiraceae bacterium
TATTGTAAAGAACATAATATCTTAAAAGAATTTTTAGAATTAAAGGAAAGAGAGGTGGAAGAAATTATGATGAGAGTATTTACACAGGAACAGGCAACGAATATGGTGCTTAAAGAAAAATACAACGAGGGCAGGCTTGAAGGAATGGAACAAGGGATGCAAAAAGGAATGGAACAAAAAACCGTTTATATAGCCAAGATGATGAAAGAACAGGGCTTATCCCTTGACGTAATTGTCAATATTACAGGATTGAAAGAAGATGAAATAAATAAATTATAAAGTAAGATTTGATGAGATTTGAGTTTATTATTTATGGTATAATGTGAGCACTTAGTGAATACGAGCGAAGAGATGTATAAGCTTAGTGTGAGTTATACCTAAACACTTGGAGAAAGCGAGTCAAGAACAAAGATTAAATAAAAATAAAAAAGTAAAAGCTTGACGAAGCTTGAACTTAGTATTTATGGTGCAATGTAGTTGTAAAATGTTTTTTGAATTTGAAATATGAGAGGAGCTTATGTTATCTGATGAGGTAGTTAGAGAGATAATTGATGAAATTGGAGAAACGAGCAAAGCAAAAATTCTTGTGGCAGGAGCTGAAAACAAAGTTATAGCGGCTATAAATATTCCAATGCAGGAGCTTGACAGGCTGATATATGATTTGGAGTATGAAAATTATTCAGAAATTCAGCGAAATTATCATATGGAAAAATCCTATGACAAAAGTACCCACAATCTAAGATTTACTATTTTTGTCAGAGCTGACGACTCCGAAGCACTCTTGGCAAAAAGTCTGGGAATATATTTACCACACATTTATGATGCTATAGAGTATACCAATTATACAGATGGGATATATAAGAAAGTATTAAAAGACAAACAATATGATTTGAAAAGAATTTTGTATTCAAAAGCTGTTCCGTTGGAAAGGTCTATGGTTACAGCTGTTATTTCCGTAGATTTTATAATAAATGACAAATATTTAGACAGGGTGAGACTGGACTTTGATATCGGATATAAGGAATCTGTGATATGTATGAGTTTAAATGAATTGGTAATAATAAAGCATTTTAAAAATAACTTTGACGATATTTTATATGAAATGTCACAGAAACATATCAAGAAAGAAAAGCTGAATAATATTTATATAGGTATCGGTAATGAAGTGGATCATTGGACAAGTCTTAAACACTCATATCAATGTGCAAAAATAGCTATTTTATATGTTAAATATTATACCGCTTCTCGAAGAATACAATGTTATACAAAACTTGGTTTGGGGCATTTTGTTTTCGGTTTTTTAGAAGATGAAGAAGAAAAAATTGTCAAAGAGGTTTTCAATGAAAAGTATATAAATTTGATTAGATTGGAAGAAATCAAGGTTGTTTGTACTTTTATCAGAAGTGCGTTTAATTGTTCAACGGCTGCGACCAAATGTCATTTGAATAGAAAGAGAGTCAAAACTATTGTTAAAAAATATTCTGAAATAACAGGTTTTGATTTAACTGATTTTAATTCGGCTATAAATTTTTTACTGGCGGCAACTATTTTAGAATCGAAAATCAGAGCTAACAATTTATAGTTTCAATAAACTTGAGAATAATTATTTGTAAAAATCAGATAAAAATGTTATAATCTGTTGAATGTAAATTTTAATAATAAAAATATTGAAGAGGTGTCAAATGTTGGACGAAAATGGCAATTTGAAAAACAGGGAAATGTTTAGAAATAATGAAGTTAAAGAAAATACAAATGTGACATTCATAGAAGATAACAGTAATAATAAGGATAGGAAAGTAATTTTTTTAGGGGTGGCGTTAGGAGCTTTTATAGCATCAGTATTTTTTTGTTTGGCGGCAGTTTTTACAAACGGCTTTATTTTGCCGTCCGTAATAAATAATAGAGCCGCATTTACTGCAAGCAATGATCCGAATGCTCTTCCTGATAATGTGTTTGATCAGAAATTAAAAGATATAAAAAATATAATTGATGCGAATTTTATATTTGATTATAAGGATTCCGCTCTACAGAACGGAGTATTTAAAGGTATGCTTAATTCTTTAGATGATCCGTATTCACAATATTATACTGCGGAAGAGTTTAAATCCGCTATGGAGCAATTTGATGGAGAATATAGCGGTATTGGAGCGGTGATAAGCATATCAAAAGATAATAAAGAGATGTCTATAACTTCCGTTTATCCGGATTCTCCTGCTGAAAAGGCGGGGCTTATGGCAGGGGATATTTTGACTGCTATAGACAATGAAGAGATTACTCCTGAAATGTCCTTAGAAGATGTGGTCAGACTGATAAAAGGACCAAAGGGCTCAAAAGTGGAAATTACAGTTAAAAGGAAAGGAAAAAAATCGAAAATAAGGATAACAGCGGTAAGAGATGAGATAAAGGTGCAAACGGTTTATTACGACGTAATCGAAAAAGATATAGGGTATATAAGAATTACCGAATTCAGCAGTAATACCTCCAATGAGTTTAAAAAAGTTTATGATTCTTTGGTAAAACAGGGTGCAAATAGTATGATAATAGATCTTAGAGATAATCCCGGAGGCTCTTTTAATGCTGTTTGCGAGATACTTGACGGCTTTTTAAGTGATGGTGTGATTGTTTATACAAAGGATAAGAACGGTAAAAAAGATTATGTGAATGCTGACAGTAATGTGGATTATGATAAAAAGATGGTAGTTTTGATCAATTCCAACAGTGCAAGTGCGTCTGAAATATTCAGCGGAGCGGTTAAGGATAGAAAGTTGGGCAAATTAATCGGTGAAACGACTTATGGAAAGGGCATTGTTCAAAATACAATACCTCTACCGGACGGCACTGCTATAAAACTCACGATTTCCAGATATTATACGGCATCCGGAAACGAGATTCATAAAAAGGGAGTAATTCCTGACATAAAGGTAATTTATAGAGAGCCGAAAAAGGGTAATAAGAAGAACTATTCATTTAAAGACGACAATCAGATAATGAGAGCAATAAAGGCACTTAGAGAAAATAAATAATTTTGATTTTATGAGAGGAAACATTATATGTTAAAGGAAGAAAAGACAAAGGCTCTTGATGCTGCAATTTCACAGATAGAAAAACAGTTCGGTAAGGGCAGTATAATGAAAATGGGTGATAAGGCTAAGGATATGAGCATAGAAACTGTACCGACAGGGTGCCTAAGCCTTGATATTGCTTTAGGGCTTGGAGGGCTGCCAAGAGGTAGAGTGGTGGAAATCTATGGACCTGAGGCGAGCGGAAAAACAACTGTGACTTTACATATGGTGGCTGAGGTTCAAAAATTAGGAGGGGTTGCCGGTTTTATAGATGCGGAGCACGCTTTAGACCCAAGCTATGCACAAAGAATAGGTGTGGATATTGATAATCTTTATATTTCTCAGCCGGATAGCGGAGAGCAGGCACTTGAAATATGTGAAACTATGGTAAGATCGGGTGCTATAGATATAATTATAATAGACTCTGTCGCGGCTCTTGTGCCTAAGGCTGAAATAGACGGACTTATGGGAGATTCTCACGTCGGTTTGCAGGCAAGGCTTATGTCACAGGCTCTTAGGAAGTTGACTTCGGTGATTAGTAAAACTAATTGTATCGTAGTATTTATCAATCAGTTAAGAGAAAAAGTCGGGGTAATGTTCGGCAGTCCGGAGGTTACTACAGGAGGAAGAGCCTTAAAATTTTATTCTTCAATAAGAATAGATGTCAGAAAAGGCGATCCTATTAAGGCTAACGGAGAGGTTATAGGAACCAAAACAAAGGTAAGAATAGTAAAGAACAAGATAGCTCCGCCTTTTAAGGACTTGGAATTTGAAATCACCTACGGAAAAGGGATATCAAGAGAGGCTGATGTGTTGGATCTTGCTGCAAATGCAGGAATCGTTAATAAGAGCGGAGCCTGGTATGCTTATAATGAGGAAAAAATAGGGCAGGGAAGAGAAAATGCCAAGCAATATCTGATTGAGCATAGAGATATTTTTGATGATATTTATAGGAAAGTAAGGGAGCATTATAATATAGGAGAACAAGGCGCTAACTCTTCGGAAAACAGTTCTGATAAAAAAATGGAAAAACCTGATAAATCCGATATTGATATGCCGACAGATAATAAATGACTTTATATATAAGTGAAATTATACAAAAAGGGAGCAACAAAAGTCTGATTATAGCGGATTGCGGTTTTAAATTCTGCCTTTATAATAAAGAGATAAAGGATTTTGATATAAGAGAGGGTTATACTGTTGATGATGATACGTTAAAAGAAATCAATGAAATTTTATGTCAAAGAGCTTTAAAATATTGTATTAAATTATTAGAGGGTAAAGATTATTCAATATTTTGTATAAAAAATAAGCTTAAAATTAAGTATTATACTGACGAAGCAATAGAATTTGCAGTAAACAGGCTGATAGATAAAGGCTATTTAAATGATGAAAATTTTGCTGAAAATTATTATGAGTTGAAGAAGCGAAATTTTGGAATAAGAAGAATAAAAAATGAGTTAATAA
>CAUUFM010000092.1:0-4520 GCA_963544505.1 uncultured Lachnospiraceae bacterium
GGACTTGGAACGGAATTGGTTACAGAAAAGAATGTGGCATCTACATTGGGAAACGCAGGTGTTGACGTATATGCAACACCGTTTTTGATAGCTCTTGCTGAAAAAACCTGTATTGACAGCATTTCCGCTGAGTTTAAAGACGGAGAATCAAGTGTCGGAAGCGAAATCAATATTAAACATATGGCAGCCACACCTATGGGAATGACTGTCAGATGTGAAAGTGAATTGGTGGAGGTTGATAAGAGCAAACTTGTGTTCAAGGTAAAAGCCTTTGATGATGATGAGCAGGTTATGGAGGGAACCCACATAAGATATCTGATAAATATGGAAAAATTCCTCTCAAATGTGGATAAAAAAGCCAAAAAATAATTTCTGCCTTACTATATTTTCATAATAATAATTAAGCATTTTGTATAAAAATGACATCTGATATAAGGCAATTTGCATAAAAAATTAGAATGTAAAATATTTATGATTTTAATATTGTCAAATACCTAAGCTTATGTTAGTATAGCATACAAAATAAAAAGGAGGAAACAAAATATGAAAAAGTCAATTATTTTAATCGGTGCCGCTATACTTACATTATCAGCACTGACCGCTTGTCAGAACAAGGCAAATAAAGGTGGAAATGCGGCAATGTCCGACGATAAAAAAATAACTGTGGCGGCATCTGCAACACCGCACAGTGAAATCCTTGAAGTTGCAAAGCCTCTTTTAGAAAAAGACGGTTATTCTCTTGATGTAAAGGTGTTCAGCGACTACGTACAGCCGAATATGGTGGTGGATTCCGGAGAAATAGATGCCAACTATTTCCAGCACATCACATACCTTGATAACTTTAATACGGAACAAAATACAAATCTTGTAACAGCAGGAAGCATACACTATGAACCTCTGGGCATCTATGCCGGACAGAAATCAAACCTTGACAGCATTGCACAGGGCGATATAATCGCAGTTCCGAACGATGTAACCAACGAGGCAAGAGCCTTATTGCTGTTACAACAGCTTGGAATAATTAAATTAAAGGACGATGCCGGAATAAAGGCTACAAAAAACGATATTATAGAAAATCCTAACGGAGTGGAAATTAAAGAGCTTGAAGCGGCACAAATCCCTAATATAAAAGATGAAGTGGCATTTGTGGTATTGAACGGAAACTACGCTTTAGGAGCGGGCTATAACGTATCTACGGATTCTTTAGGCTATGAAAGCAGCGACTCGGAGGCGGCTAAGGCATATGCAAACATCATAGCTGTAAAGACCGGCAATGAAAATGCAGACAAAATCAAGGCTTTAGTAAATGCTTTAAAATCTGATGAAGTTAAGAATTTTATCAAAGAAAAATATAACGGATCTGTAGTGGCGGTAGATTAATCAAAACTCAAGCACATCAACAATAGCGTTGATGTGCTTTTTTATAAATTCTCTTTACAAATACCCCCTATGAGTATATAATACACTTATATGGAGGCGTCAATATGAAACAGAGTTTTGATATAACCGGTATGACCTGTAGTGCTTGCAGTTCCGCTGTAAACAGGGCTGTTCTTAAGATAGAGGGAATAAATTATGCAAACGTAAATCTGATGACCAATTCAATGACGGTGGATTATGATGAAAACAAGGCAAGCTGCGATGATATAATAAAATCCGTCACCGCAATAGGCTACGGTATCAGCACAAAAAACCGTCAAAAATCAAGCGACAAAAAGAATGATGATACCGACAATAACATCTGGGACGAGCAGCTTAAAAATATGGCTCTCAGACTTAAAATAAGTATCCCCCTGACCGTACTTTTGATGTACATATCTATGGGAAATATGATAGGACTACCCTTACCTGATTTTTTAATCGGAGAAAAAAATGCCGTCAGCTTCGCATTCATACAGTTTTTGATTGCTCTTCCGATTATCTTTACAAATATAGCTTATTATGAGAAAGGATTCAGAAGCCTGTTTTATTTAGCACCAAATATGGATTCTTTAATAGCTATAGGCTCGACCTCCGCTGTTGTTTACGGAATTTTTGCCATTTTCAGAATGTCTGCACTTTTAGGAAATCAGGACTTTTCTGCAATACAAAAGTATCACCATAATCTATACTTTGAATCTGCGGTAATGATTTTAACGCTTATTACATTGGGCAAATATTTTGAAACTAAATCCAAGAAAAAAACATACACAGCCATATCATCTTTAGTCAAACTGCGTCCGAGCACGGCACATCTGATAAACGGTGAAAGAATAGAAGATGTAGATGTGGAAGAAATAAAAATCGGAGATCTGTTGCAGATAAAATTAGGAGAGGCTGTCCCCTTAGACGGCATTATAGTTTCAGGAGGCACCATAATCGACGAATCCTCGATTACCGGAGAGAGTATGCCGGTAGAAAAGGGTGTAGGGGATAACGTGATAGGGGCTACTATAAATAAAGGAGCGGTTTTTACCCTAAAGGTAACAAAAATCGGCAGTGATACCGTACTTTCAAAGATAATAGAGCTTGTAAAAGATGCCAATGCCACCAAAGCCCCTATTGAATCAATAGCCGATAAAATATCATTATATTTTGTTCCTGCCGTCATCTCTATAGCCGTCATTACCTTTACAGTATGGAAGATGACCGGTGCAACTACGGAATTTGCATTAAATTTTGCCATATCCGTACTTGTCATATCCTGCCCCTGTGCCTTGGGGCTTGCCACACCCGTTGCAATAATGGTGGCGACAGGTCAGGGTGCCAAAAACGGCTTACTCTTTAAAAGTGCGGAAAGCCTTGAAACTATGCACCTGATTGATACGGTGGTTTTTGACAAAACAGGCACTGTCACACAAGGTACTCCAGTAGTTACCGATATTATATTAAGTGAGCGGTATTCCGAATATGATTTCCTTAAAATAATAACCTCGCTTGAACAAAACTCACAACAGCCTCTGGCAAAGGCTATCACAAGCTACGGACTTTCAAAAGTGAAGCCCGAATCGGTATCGGCTTTTTCAGAAATAATAGGCAGGGGTGTAAAAGGCATTGTAGATGAAAAGAATATAATTGCCGGAAGCCTTAAATTTATGACTGATAATAATATCAATGTCAATGCCTTTAATAAATACATAGAACAACAGGCAAGTGAGGGCAAAACGACGGTGTTTTTTGCTGTAGACGGCATATTATCAGCAATCATAGGCATCAGCGACATTCCAAAAAACACAAGTGCTTTCGCAATAGAAAAGCTTAAAACTATGGGAATCAAAACCATAATGCTCACGGGAGATAACCTTAGAACAGCCAAAACCATATCCGAACAATTAAAATTGGACGATTTTATAAGTGATGTGATGCCGAATCAAAAAGATGAGGCAATAGCAAGGCTTAAAAATGAGGGCAGAAGAGTCGCTATGGTGGGAGACGGGATAAATGATTCAGCGGCACTTTCAAGGGCTGACGTCGGAATAGCTGTAGGAAGCGGAACCGATATAGCTATTGACTCCGCAGATATAGTGCTTATGAAAAGCGACTTGCAGGACGTGGTGACCACAATTAAGCTTAGTCGTTTAACCATAAAAAATATAAAAGAAAATCTATTTTGGGCATTTTTTTATAATATAATATGTATACCCCTTGCAGCCGGAGTTTTTTATGAACCGTTCGGTATTTCCTTAAATCCTATGATAGCGGCATCAGCTATGGGACTAAGCTCAATATTTGTGGTATCTAACGCACTAAGACTTAGAGGTTTTAAAGCACATAAACAGGTGGAATACATAAAAGGCAAGGTATCAAAAGAGATAAAAACGGAGGTAATCAAAATGGAAAATCAAGTGAACAATACAACCACAAAAAAGCTTATACACATAGAGGGAATGATGTGCGTACATTGTAAAGCGAATGTGGAAAAGGCATTAAACAGTATCCCTAACGTCAGTGCGACAGCTAATTTAGAAACAAAGACCGCAAGCTTAAATCTTACAGCTGCAGTAGATGATGCAACATTAAAAAAAGCTGTAGAAGATGCGGGATACACCGTGACTAAGATAAAATAGGAATTTTAATTTATGAAAGCGGATTATAAAAAAATACGAAGAAAGTTAAATATAGCTATAGGACAGTTAAATGCGGTATCCAATATGGTTGACAGCGACAAATACTGCGTCGATATTTCTATGCAGCTGCTTGCTGTAATTTCCGCACTTAAGGGAATAAATAAAGATATTTTAAATGCACATCTGAAAAGCTGTGTGGTGAATGCGATTAAAGACGGAAAGCAGGACGAAATCGACATAAAAATAGATGAGGTAATGAATGTCCTGACTAAGATGCTAAAGTAAAATAATTATATTATGGAGATATTTATAAAATGAAAATAAAAAAGAAGCTTATCACATATCTGCTTATAATTTCAGGCTTTGTCTGTTTTTCTACAAATGCAAATGCGGAGGTTTATAAGTATTATAATAAATTAAACGGTAATCAGAAAAAGGCTTATAAAAAAATGGAAAAAAAGATTGATGCGGCTG
>CAUUFM010000093.1:0-4478 GCA_963544505.1 uncultured Lachnospiraceae bacterium
GGCTTGAATTAAGCATAAATTATGTGTATAATGTGGTTGTATATGATTATCGGCAGTTGATATACTTGCAAAAACAAAATTATTTTCTTGAAAAGGAGGATTTTATGGCAAAGTATGTGTGTAATCCCTGCAAGCTTGAGTATGACGAGGAGAAAGGAATGCCGGAAAAGGGTATAGCTCCCGGAACAAAATTTGATGAGCTTCCTGAGGATTGGTGTTGTCCTAAATGCGGTGCTACAAAATGGATGTTTTCAAAGGTTGAGGAGTGATTTAAAAAGGGGCTTTTTATTAAGCCCCTTTAAAATATAGATATTTTATGGGATTTTAAGGAGCATTATGATTGAATTTATTATCGGTGATATTGTAGATAAATTTGAAGAAAAAATAATATTGCAGACGGGAGGCATCGGGTATAATATAATTATGCCTAAAGGTTCTATAGAAATACTTGATAAAAAATATACGGACGGAAAAAACGTGACGGTTTATACATATTTGCATATTAGAGAGGACGCAATGGTATTATATGGTTTTTCTTCTGATATGGAAAAGAAGATTTTTGTTTTATTACTTGGAGTAAACAAGGTGGGACCGAAAGTTGCTATAGCTATACTATCATCTATGAGTGCAGAAGAGTTAATAAGTAATGTTTTGAAAGAAGATGCCCTTAAAATATCAAAAATGTCGCACGGAGTGGGTTTAAAAACCGCTCAAAAAATCATACTTGATTTAAAAGATAAATTTTCAAAATTTGCCTTAGATATATCTGCTGTCGTAGCTGTAAGTGATGGCGATGCTTGCTTTAAAAATCAGGTATCAAAGGCAGGCACAGATGTAATTGATGCGTTATGTGTATTAGGTTATAGTGAGAGTTCTGCTAAAAATGCTTTAAATAAGGCGATTTTATCGGGTGCAGATGATAATGATTTGTTAAAAGAGGCATTAAAATATCTATAAGTATTTGGAGTGTAAATGAAAAGGATAATAAATACCACGGTAGAGGTGGAAGAGGAAAAGACGGACGCCGGTATAAGACCCGTTGATTTTGAGAATTATATAGGGCAGGATAAGTTAAAGGATAACTTGAAAATTTATATAAATGCCGCTAAAAATAGGAATGAAAGCTTGGATCACGTGCTTTTATACGGACCGCCCGGTCTTGGTAAAACCACACTTGCCGGAATTATTGCAAGGCAGATGGGGGTTAATATAAAGATAACATCAGGACCGGCAATCCTAATTCCGGGGGATATGGCGGCTATATTATCACAATTAAAGCCGGGAGATATTTTATTTGTAGATGAGATTCATAGGCTCAACAGACAAATAGAAGAAATATTATATCCGGCTATGGAAGATTTTGCACTTGATATTATAATAGGCAAGGGGCAACAATCAAAGTCAATGCGGCTTGAATTGCCGAAGTTTACCCTAATAGGTGCTACCACGAGGGCAGGACTTTTGAGTGCTCCGCTAAGGGACAGATTCGGTGTTATAGGGCATATGGATTTTTATTCCGATGAGGAGCTTAGTACAATTATTAAGCGTACTGCAAAGCTTTTAAATATAAAAATTACGGAAAACGGTGCGATGGAGATTGCAAGAAGGTCAAGAGGGACACCGAGACTTGCCAACAGGCTGTTAAAAAGGGTAAGAGATTTTGCACAAATAAAGTTTGCCGGAAATATTGATGATGCGGTTGCCGATTATGCGTTAAATCTGATAGAAATAGATAAGAACGGGCTTGATAAGAACGACAGAAATATTATTACAACTATGATAGATTTTTTTAACGGAGGACCTGTGGGAATAGAAGCACTTGCGGCATCACTTGGAGATGATGTGGCTACGATTGAAGATGTATATGAGCCGTTTTTGCTCCAAAAGGGATTTATAAAAAGGACACCGAGAGGAAGAGTGGTATCAGATTCAGGATATCAGGCAGTGGGTATAAAATATGACAAAGACAGGGAGATAGACGATGGAGAATAACGAAATTGAGGTATTTATTGCAGGAAAAAGCATAACACTTTCCGGCAGTGAAAGTCCAGAATATTTTCAAAGGCTGGCAGGCTATATAAACGAAAAACTTTCCAAAATTGACGGCAGTTCAGGCTTTAAGTTCGGAAATTCCGATACAAAAAGGCTTATGATGTATCTTAATTTAGCTGATGATTTTTTTAAGTCAAAAGAAAAAATAGAGAAGCTTGAAGAAGAGCTTGAGCTTAAAAATAAAGAAATCTATGAATTAAAGCACGATATAGTTGCACTTGAGATGAAAATAGAGGAATTAGAAAAATAGAATGAGTTTTAAAAATAAAAAAATAGAGCTTTTAGCTCCGGGAGGTTCTATCAGCTCCATAAAAGCTGCTGTAAATGCGGGTGCAGATGCCGTATATGTGGGCGGCAGCAGTTTCAGTGCAAGAGCGGGTGCGAATAATTTAAATGATGATGAACTTATAGATATCATAAATTATCTGCATTTAAGGGGCAAGAGGATACATTTAGCCATAAATACCTTAATAAAGGACAGTGAACTTAAGGCTCTTTTTTCCTATGCTTCAAAAATGTATGAAAGCGGTGTAGATGCTTTTATTGTACAGGATTTCGGAGTTATGGATTTTTTAAATAAATATCTGCCTGAAGCTGAGATACATACAAGTACGCAAATGGCTGTATCGGGGTCAAATGCTGCCAAAATGTTGAAATCTCGCACAAATATAAAAAGAGTCATTTTGCCAAGAGAAATTTCGCTTGATCAGATAAGAGATATTACTCAAAACACCGATATTGATATAGAATGTTTTGCTCAAGGGGCTTTATGCTACTCTTATTCCGGTATGTGTCTGATGAGCTCTCTGATATGTGAAAGAAGCGGAAACAGGGGACGTTGTGCTCAAAGCTGTAGGCTTCCATATACCTATAATAATTCAAGACCGGAATATCCTCTAAGTATGAAAGAACTGTCAAGCCTTGATATTTTACCGCTTATCATATTATCAGGTGTCAAATCTTTAAAGCTTGAGGGCAGAATGAGAGGAGCTGCTTATGTGGGTGCAATTACCGGATTGTATAGAAAGTATATTGACAGGGCGGTTAAAATTTTATCTGATGATAATAAGAGGGGAAATCCTATGAATTATTATTACTTGGATAAGGAGGACAGGGGATTATCTGACAGGATATTTAACCGCTCCGGTTCTACAAGGTCTTATTTTATACCCGATATTAAGGATAATATGATCAGTCTTAACAAAAGCTCGGCTAATTTTAATGAAGAACTGGCAGGTAATATTTATCAGAAATACAGGTTTTTAAAACCGCTTAAAATAAGTGCAAAAATCAGACTTTATGAGAACAGTTTACCAAGTCTTTCTTTAATATGCAATATAAACGGGCATAGTGTGAAAGCTGCCGTAAACGGTAAAGATATGGTAGAGAAAGCTTATAACAAGGCTCTTTCATATGAAAGCATTTATAAGCAGCTTAAAAAAAGTGATGATGAATATCTGATACTTGAAAGTCTTGATATAGACAGTTCAGGTGATGTGTTTATGCCCCTATCCGCCCTAAATTCATTAAGGCGTGAGGCTTATTTTTTATTAAAACAGGAAATAATTAAGGCAAGAGGCTTTAATCATAATAGAAAGGCACTTGATTACAGTAATTATAATATTTCTGAAAATACTGCGGATAAAGGTGGGAAATCAGATATTATTTCAGATAATTTTAATATATCGGTTTATATTCAAAATTTAAATTTAGTTAAAGCTATATTGGAGAAATCTTTTATAAAAAGGATATATGTTGAGGCTGATGAGCTTATAAGACTTTCAAATGACGAAATAACAATTTTGTCAAACAAAATTCACGAAAAAGGTGTTGAGCTTTATTTGGCTATTCCGCATATAGTTGAAGAGGGCTTTGATTTAAATAATTTAATAAGATTTGATTATCTGATAGACGGATATCTTGTTAGAAATTTACAGGCTTTGGCATTGTTTAGGGATTTAAAAAAGCCTATAGTAAGCGATTATTTATTGTATGGCTTTAACATACTTTCCGTTAATTATTTAAAAGCTCTCGGAAATTACACGCAGACTTTATCTATGGAGCTTAATTACGCACAGATAAAAAATCTTTTAAAAAACGAAGATGCAGAATGTTTTGAAATGGTAATTTACGGTGATGTTATTGCTATGGTAAGTAAACAATGTCTTAAAAGGACACATAATTACTGCAACGGGATTAGTGAAATTACTTATTTAAATGACAGAAAGAACTATAGATTTGCGGCAAAGAGTAATTGTGCCTATTGTTATAATGTGATTTATAACTCAAAAAAGATTTTTTTAGCCGACTTATATGAAAAAATTGCAAAAACCGGTGTTTGTAATTTCAGGGTGGATTTTCTTGATGAAAATATAGATGAGGTAAAAAAGATTCTGGATAATATTCGGCTTTGTTTAAGCAATAAA
>CAUUFM010000094.1:0-4461 GCA_963544505.1 uncultured Lachnospiraceae bacterium
AAGCAAAACATAACTAAATTTTTTCATATCATTTTCCTCCGTTTTTAATTTTTTTAATTTACCAAGCCTTTGTGTCTATAATCAAAGCTCTTCATCCTTAAAGTAAAACATCTTATATCAACGGCATTCACCTCCGTTTTGATATAAGCATATTGTATCAATAAATGTCTATATCTGCAATATGTTTTTCTTTTTTTCTATAAAAAACTTAAGATAATCAGCCGAGTTTGCCTATATGAAAGCTTGCTTTCAATATAGGCAACGAAAGCGAATTATCAAGATAATATGCTTATGTTGGATATATGAAAGCTTGCTTTCAATATAGACAATATAAGCGAATTATCAAGATAGTTAGCTGAATTTGCCTATATAAGAGCTTGCTCTTAATATAGGCAACGAAAGCAGATTATTAAGATTGTTAGCTTGTGTTGCCTATATGAAAGTTTACTTTCAATATAGGCAAATACAGCTAACCATTAACAATGAGTTTTACTTTACATAAATTATATCAAATGATACAATTACTTTTAATAAATAAAGATTAAGGTAGGATTTAAATATGCAAAAGCTTTATATAGATACACACGCTCATTATACGGATAAACAGTTTAATGATGACAGGTCGGAACTGTTAAACTCTATAAAAAACGATTTTTATGCCTTGGTAGAGATAGGCTGTGACCTTAATACGTCAAGGCTTGCCCTTGATTTATCCAATAAGTATGATTTCATATACTCCACACTCGGTATACATCCGAGCGAAGTAAAGAACGCAAAATCAGGTGATTTGGACTTTATAAGACAAAATGCAAAAGCAAAAAAGGTAGTGGCAATAGGAGAGATAGGACTTGATTATTACTGGGATAAGGAAGATGAAATTAAAAATTTACAAAAAAGAATGTTTATATTACAGCTTAATATAGCCAAAGAAAAACACTTGCCTGTAGTAATACATAGCAGAAACGCCTCAAAGGACACCCTTGATATTATAAAAACCTATGCAAGTGATATGAAAGGAATAATACATTGCTACTCTTACTCATACGAAACAGCCTTAGAATATTTAAAAATGGGATATTATATAGGAATAGGCGGAGTGGTGACCTATAATAACGCCAAAACTTTACAGGAGGTGGTTCAAAAAATCCCGCTGAATCATTTAGTGCTTGAAACCGACTCTCCCTATCTTTCACCCGTCCCGAACAGAGGAAAAAGAAACTCATCTTTAAATCTTAAATACGTGGTGGCAAAAATAGCGGAACTTAAAGGTATTTCAGAACAGGAGGTTTTAAAAGCCACTTTCAAAAATGCAAAAGAGGTGTATAATATTTAATTTTTATAAACTTTAAAGTCGGTCAAAACATAATCCAATTTTTGATCATAAATTTCGGTTTCAATATGCCTACAATGCTGTTCCTCAAAGGAAATGCCTATAATCTTTCTATGCCTTTCCCTA
This sequence comes from uncultured Lachnospiraceae bacterium, assembly GCA_963544505.1. GTDB lineage: Bacteria > Bacillota > Clostridia > Lachnospirales > Lachnospiraceae > CAUUFM01. The sequence continues at coordinate 1,457 of CAUUFM010000094.1, forward strand.
TGCTTAGATAGATACCTGTCATAATATCCGCCGCCATATCCGATTCTATTTAAATTATCATCAAAGCCTAACAGAGGAACAATCATAAGGCTGTTATAAAAATCAATGTCATATGCTGTTCTTTGTGAAACGGTAATATCAGGCTCTAAAATTCCAATTTTGCTTTTTATAAGGCTGTCAAGATTATCAACCGAATAAAAATTCATAGTATTTTTTTCCACCCTCGGAAGAGCTAACTTTATTCCGCATTTCAGCAATCTTTTGATCAAACCAAAAATATTAACCTCATTATTAAAGGGTGCAAATGCAAATACCGTTTCAAAAGCGTAATAAGAGATTATATCAAAAAGTCTATTTTCTATAATTAAAGATTTGGCTGTTAAATCGTCTCTTTTAATATTATTTCTAATTTTAATTAACTCTTTTCTTTGCATTTTTTTAGCTTCAATACTCATAAAATCACCATAGTTTTAATTTATCTGCAAGTCTTACAAGCCTTGCTCCCTTCGGAAACTGATAAAGCTCATTTTTTCTTATAATTCTAAATTTTATAACTAAAATAAAATATACGAACATAGATAATAATATAGAAAATATCGTAGCTATGCCGTTTTTATTTCTTGATATAAGCATAGCCAATTTATATGAACCGAACGTAAACAGCCCCATAATCGCCGATGCGAATATGGGCAAAATATAAAGCCTTGCTATATTCTGCCTATACCCCGTCTTTTTTGATAGGGTAACAGAGTTGAAAATCGTAATTAAAAACATAAAAATAATATTTGAAATAAGCATAGCATATATGGAAAGTCCTGTAGTTTCAAGCAAAACCTTGAATATAACAAGCTGTATAATAAGAGCGACAGCCGTATTTATAATGGGTGCTTTCATAAAGCCGAGTCCCTGTAAAAAACCTGTGGATAATGTGGACATTGCAGTAAAAAGAATCACAATAGAGGCATATTTAAGCATATTCCCTGCCATATTTTGTGATTCAACACTGCCGTTAAACAGCATATCAATAATAGGGTGAGATAAAACACTCAAACCTACAACACAGGGTATCGTAAATATCATCACCATTTTTACGGTATTATTAAGCTTTTTATTTATTATCCTTTTATTATCAGAATTTGCACTTGATACGGACAGTGTGGGTATTACAGATGTCGCCATAGAGCTTGCCATAGCTATAGGCACATTACAAAGCAGCCTGTATTTTCCGCTGAATATCCCCCAAAGACTCTCATATTCGGACGGCTGTATCCCTTTTCCTGAAAGCGTATTATAAAAAATCGCCTGATTCAATATTGTGTTCAGATTATAAACGGCGGTGCTTAATATAATCGGAAAGATGGTAAAAAGCAAAACTTTAAGCATATAACTGTAGCTCGGATTTTTAAAGCTTTTCTCAGACTTCATTAAGGTCTTTATCCCCTGAATAAAAAAACACATAGAAACAGCTAAATAAAACAGCCCTACCAAAGCTCCGAGAAATGTTCCCACAGTTCCCCCGGCAGCCCCGTAGGCATACTCAAGATCCGTATTCATATTTATTTCATTAAGTCTACGTCCGTAATTAAAAAGCAGATATGCGGATAAAACACTGACTACGGCATTTACTATCTGCTCTATAATCTGCGATATACTTGTCTGAACGGTAGTACCGGTACTTTGAAAAAATCCTCTTATTACTCCCATAAGTGAAACCGCAAAAATTGTAGGAGCTAAAACTCTAAGTGCAACGGCACTCATAGGAGATTTCAGAAAACCTCCCGCCAAAAAATCCGCTCCGAAAAAAGTAAGTGTAGCAAAAGAGCCGCCCACAACAACCGCAAAAACAAGACTCAGTTTAAAAAACTTGTATGCGGAACTGAAATCTCTGTTTGCAAACATAGGGGATACTATCTTGGATATCGCCATAGGCAAGGTGTATGTTGAAATCAACAATATAATATTATATATCTCAAATGCACCTGAATATAAACCGTTTCCTCTATCTCCTATTATGCTTGTCATAGGTATCCTGTACAACATACCTACTATTCTGACAAAAAAAGAGGTAACGGCAAGTATTGAGCCGTGCTTTATATACTTATCTCGATTCGATTGCTGCAATTTTATCCCCTTTATCAGCTTATTTTAAGCTTATTTATCTTATCATTTATCGCTATACATACAAAGGTCTTGCCCTTGTTTATCCTTATTTCCTCATTTGTCAGGCTGTCATAATAGCGAGTTCTACCGTCCACATATCTCCACTTAATCTTTTCATATCTGCCGTCGGTAAAATAATAGCCCTCTCCCTCGCCTGTTTCTCTAATATCCCATCTGCCGAGCTTATCAAAAACTCTTCCGTCGGTAAAAGCAATTATAATATTCTTAAACCTTAATTCTTCATCGTTATTCTTATCTTTCATCAAAGAGCCGTACTGATAGCGTTTATATGTTTTATCATTTTCATCATACTCAAAATAAGGCTTATTTATATAATAAACATCAGTCAAATCAATCTTATTTGCAACTCCGGTATTATCAGCCGTATAGATATTACTGTCATTCTCATTAAAAAGAAATATTTTTTTATTTTTTATTTCCTCTTTCTTCTCATTTCTCATATTTGTTCTTTTCAAATATTTGATTATCTTGGAACCTGAGGTAAAACAATTATGCGGCGCTTTTATATCATTAGTCCTATAAATAGGATCATCTTTCCATATCATAGTAATGTTATTATCGGAATTCAACATTTTTCTGACATTATATGCCTCTCCCACGTGGGTACAAATGGCATCAAATTCCTCACAATATCTGACATAATATGTTCTTGCACTTCTGATGGAGCCTATTTTTTCCACATTATCATAATCGTCAAAAATAGCCATAAATCTGGTAATATACCCCTCCACAGGCGCTTCATAAATAATAGCGGCTGATGACAATCCTGAATGCGGTGTGGCGGGTTTAAGATTATTTATCATTACCGCAATAGGTCTTCTGTT
>CAUUFM010000095.1:0-4427 GCA_963544505.1 uncultured Lachnospiraceae bacterium
ATTTGAGAAAAAAAGATGAAATACTTGATTCTTATCCTAAAAAAGATAATAAAATCAAATATCTTTACGTACACTATTCTATGCCTGAATGGTTGTGCGAACATTTTATAAATGAAATAGGCTTTGAAAAGACTGAAAAAGCATTTAAGTTTTTCTCAGAAAATAAATGTATTACCGTCAGAGCATTAGAAAGTAAACTGAATGTGGATAAGGCGATTTTATTATTAGAAAATGAGGGAATAGAATTTTGTCAAAATAAGTATCTTAACTATGTTTTTGATATTAAAAATCCCGCAAAATTTTTAAATTCCGATATTTTTAATCAAGGTTATTTTCAAGTGCAGGATTTCAGCTCCATACTTGTAGGAGAGGTGGCAAATCCTGATTGTTTTGATAATATTCTTGATATTTGTGCCGCACCCGGCGGAAAAAGCTTGCATTTGGCGGATATTTTAAGCAAAAAATATAAATTTAATAATAAAAATAATGAAATAGGTAAAATAGTATCCAGAGATCTGTATGAGTTCGGGGCTGCGCTTATAAAGAAAAGAGCTGAACAGTCAGGTTTTGACAACCTTATAACAGAGGTTAAGGATGCTACGGTATTTTATGAAGACGATGTAGAAAAATACGATTTAATTATAGCTGATTTACCCTGTAGCGGTCTTGGAGTAATAGGTAAAAAACCTGATATTAAGTATTATATTAAAAAAGAAGATCTAAAAGAATTGTCAAAGCTTCAATTTGATATTTTAAAAAATGCCGTTAAGTATCTTAAAAGAGGCGGAACTTTAATTTATAGCACCTGTACGGTGTCTGAAATTGAAAATGATTTACAGACAGATAGAATAATTGGAGAATTAAATTTAGAGCCTGCAAAAATAAATGATAGGTTGTATTTTGCGGATATGACAGATGATTATAAGATACAAATTTTACCGGGTGAATATAACAGTGACGGTTTTTTTATTTCTAAATTCTATAAAACCGCCATACGTTAGGAAATACAGATGAGTGAAAAAATGGATTTATTGGGTATGACGGTATCTGAACTGTCATTTGTTTTAGCCGATATAAATGAGAAACCTTATAGGGCAAAACAGATTTATGACTGGTTACATAATAAACAGATATTTGATATAGATAAAATGGCTAATATACCTAATAAAATAAAAAATTATATATCGGATAATTTTGATATAAATATAATGAAAAAGGAATTGGTACATTTATCAGTTGATAATAAAACAAAGAAATATTTGCTTAAATGTACTGATGATGAGCTGATAGAGGTTGTACTTTTATCATATAGATATGGCAACAGCCTATGTATTTCTTCTCAAGTGGGGTGCAATATGGGCTGTGCGTTTTGTGCTTCCACCGTTGGAGGAAAAGTAAGAAATCTGAAAGCCTCTGAGATGTTATCCCAGATTTATACTGTAAACAGTCTTATAAATGACAGAGTCTCGCATATTGTCGTAATGGGAATGGGAGAGCCTTTTGATAATTTTGACAATTTTGTAAAATTTGTTATAATACTTACTGATGAAAAAGGTTATAATTTAAGCAGAAGAAATATCACTGTATCCACCTGTGGAATAGTACCTAAGATTTATGAGCTTGCCGACTTGAATCTTGGTGTTACCTTAGCCATTTCTCTTCACTGTGTCTTTGATGAAAAACGTCAGAGTATAATGCCTGTCGCAAAAAAATACAGTATTAGGGAAATTATTGATGCAGCTAAATATTATTTTCAGAAAACGAAAAGAAGATTAACTCTTGAATACAGCCTTATAAACGGTTTTAATGACGGTAAAAATGATGCAAAAAAACTTGCCGAAATTGCCAAAGAATTAAAGGCGCATATTAATTTAATTCCTGTAAACAGGATTGACGGTAATAATTTTGATGCTCCAAGTAAAAAAACCGTTTATGAATTTAAAGAAGAATTGGAAAAATTACATACGAATGCTACAATAAGGCGTAGCATAGGAGATGATATAGCTGCATCTTGCGGTCAGCTTAAGAAGCGACATTTATCTTAAAAATTTAAGGAGAATTTTATAATGAGGGTATACAAGGCGACACACGTAGGAAGACTTCGTACTATGAACCAAGACTACGTATTTGCTGATAATAATCAAATAGGAGGCTTAAAAAATCTGTTGATTGTTGCAGATGGAATGGGTGGACATTTAGGAGGAGATTATGCTTCAATATTTGTAGTGGAAAATCTGGTAAGACTTGCTTATGAGATTAAAGAAAAAGAGCCTGTTTCTATATTAACCGAGTGTATCAGCAAGGTAAATGAGCTGTTATGGCTGGAGGCACAAAATAATGATGACCTCTTTAATATGGGTACAACATTAGTAGCGGCTACCGTTTTAAATGATAAACTGTATGTCGCCAATGTCGGTGACAGCAGACTTTATCTGATAGATGATGATATAAAACAGATTACAAGAGATCACTCTTTAGTTGAGGAGCTTGTAATAAGGGGTGATATTACCAAAAGCGAGGCAAGAATTCATCCTGATAAAAATAAGATTACCAGAGCCATAGGAATAGAGAGATCTGTAAAGATAGATTTTTTTGAATGTGATTTAACAAGTAAAAGCAAGATATTACTTTGCTCCGACGGATTGACCAATATGATTACCGATGAAGAAATTTTTGATATTGCGGTACAAAACAGGGATTTATCGGAAATATGTTCAATGCTCGTTTTAAGAGCTAATGAAGAAGGGGGACGGGATAATATATCCGTGGTAATGGCGGACAATGTCCTTGATATTAATTCTTGCGGGGAGGAATTATGATTAGAGTAGGGGAACTTTTAAATGGAAGATATGAGGTGCAACAGCGTGTAGGAATGGGCGGAATGGCTGATGTTTACAAGGCTATGGATAAAACGCTTAATCGCTATGTCGCAATTAAGGTATTGAAAGCTGAATTTTCTTTAGATAAAAGCTTTGTTGCCAAATTTCAGGCAGAAGCAAGAGCTGCGGCGGGACTTTCACATCCTAATATAGTAAGTGTTTATGATGTTGCCGAAGAAAACGGTTCATATTTTATAGTAATGGAGCTTATTGACGGAATAACATTAAAACAATATATTGAAAAAAAGGGCAGACTTTCAATAAAAGAGGCAACAAGCATAGCTATTCAGGTTTCTACAGGTATTGAAGCCGCACATCAAAACAATATAATTCATAGAGATATAAAGCCGCAGAACATTATCATTTCAAAGGACGGTAAGGTGAAAATAGCGGATTTCGGAATTGCCAAGGCAATAAGTACAAACACCAATACAATCAGCTCCAATGTAATGGGCTCCGTTCACTACAGTTCACCCGAACAAAGCAGAGGGGGATACTTGGACGCCAAAAGTGATATTTATTCTTTAGGAATAGTTATGTTTGAAATGGTAACAGGAAGAGTTCCTTTTGACGGTGATACCACTGTAGCCGTGGCAATACAACATTTACAGGACGATATCCCTTCTCCTAAGGAAATTATCCCGGAAATTCCGATAAGCTTGGAAAAGATAATACTTAAATGTACCGCTAAAAGTCCTAACCAAAGATATGCTAAGGCGGGAGCTTTGGTTGCAGATTTAAAACAGTCTTTAATTACTCCGAACGATGACTTTGTAGATGATGTATCCGAAGATGATTTTGACGGAATGAAAACATCTGTTATCAGCAGAGATGAAATCAGACAGATTAAAACGGAAACTAATAGGGCGATATTAGGAAGCAAACAGCGTCCTGACAGTTTTGAAAAGGAAGAGAAGTCTATGAAAAACAGAAATAAAAGATATAACAATGAGTATTATGATGATGAAATAAGTCCAAAATCCGAAAAAATTATGGGTATTATCACTGTTGCCGCTGCCGTAGCAATTATGATAATCATTATTTTAATAATAGTAAAAATCAGCAAAATGACCGCCTCAGTAAACTCGAATAATGATACGAAAATCACAGCTCAGGATACGGAAGACAACAATGAAAACAATGACAGTATAAATGATAATGATGATGATGAAACGAGTAATACTAATCAGGAAAATGAAAATGAGTCAAATACTGATGATGAAACCTTTGAGGTTCCAAGTGTTGTAGGAAAACAGCTAAATGAAGCTGTATCAATATTGGAAACAAAGGATTTAATTGTATTAAAAACTCCCGATTCATTATCATCTGCGTTACCGATGACTGTGATTTCCCAAAATCCTATAGGAACAAAGGTAAAAGCCGGAGATACAATAGAACTTAAATATGTTCCCGCAAAGGAGAAAGTCACTATACCTGACGGACTTATAGGAGTTGGAGAAAAAGAAGTAAATGACACCTTAACCGCACTCGGTTTAACTATTAAACCCGAGTTTAAATATGATGAAACAGTAGAGGCGGGAAAGGTGA
>CAUUFM010000096.1:0-4359 GCA_963544505.1 uncultured Lachnospiraceae bacterium
TTGGGATTTTTGATTGTAGTGTTTATTGCTATAGTCTTCAGTTTATTAATAGGATTTATCTTTACCAGAAAGAGATGGTCTTAATTATTTAAGGAGATTTTTAATTTTAATGAATAATTTTATCAGAAGTTTGGAACAAAAAATAGGTAGGTTTGCTGTTAAAAATCTTACAGTATATATGATTGTACTTTATATTACGGGATATTTTTTGCAACTGTTAGCCGGAAATGTTTTAGATGCTTATTTCTCATTGGATATATATCAGATTACAAGAGGTCAGATTTGGAGAGTTGTATCTTGGCTGTTTATGCCGCCTGAAAGGCTTGGCATTTTTACAATTTTTATGTTACTCTTATATTATATGTTGGGAACGAGCCTTGAAAGAGTGTGGGGGAGCTTCAGGTACAATTTATTTATATTTTCAGGAATTATTTTTACAATAATAGGGGCGGTAATAGTCTATATTATTATGGCTGTTATGGTTTCAAGAGTCGGAAGTATTTCAAGTGATGTCGCCTTAAGTGCTTTCAGCAGAAATGCCGGTTTATATTACAGCACTTATTATATAAACACCTCTATATTTTTGGCTTATGCCAGTATATTTCCGAATGAAAAGCTTTATTTTTATTTTCTTATACCGATTAAGATAAAATGGCTGGCGGCATTGGAATTGGCAACAATGCTCGTGTATTTTATCAGAGGAAATTTGATTACCAGAATTACTCTGATTGCGGCATTGCTTAATGTAGCTCTTTATATAGTTGCAAATATAGAGGCAAAAAAAAGCGGAGGCGTTAATGTTAATAAGGTAAAACGTAAAAAATCCGATTATATAAAGATAGTAAATTCTACAGCTGTGGAATATAAGCATAAATGTGCCGTTTGCGGACGCACCGATGTGAGCAATCCGGAGCTTGAATTCAGGTATTGTTCTAAATGTAACGGTGTGTATGAGTATTGTAACGACCATTTATTTACACACGAGCATATAAAATAAGTTAAGGATATACTTTAAATGAAAAAGTCATTTGTTGATATAGGTAAGATAAGAGAGATAGTAAAGAGCTATCCTACCCCGTTTCATATATATGATGAAGACGGCATAAGAAAGAATGCGAAAGATTTAAATAAGGCTTTCAGTTGGAACAAAGGATTTAAGGAGTATTTTGCCGTCAAGGCTATGCCCAATCCCTTTATTTTACAGATATTAAAGGAAGAGGGTTGTGGGGTGGATTGTTCCACAAAGGCGGAGCTTGTGCTTTCTAAGGCTATAAAATTTTCAGGTGAAGATATAATGTTTTCATCTAATGAAACACCCGCAGGTGAATTTTCTTATGTAAATTCTTTGGGCGGAATAATAAATCTTGACGATATTACTATGATAGAGCAGCTTATAGATGAAGTTAACCCTCTGCCTGAGGTTATTTCCTGTAGATATAATCCGGGAGGGATTTATAAGCTGTCTAACGGTATTATGGATAATCCTCAAGAGGCAAAATACGGTATGACTAAGGAACAGCTGTTTAGGTCATACGAGAAATTAAGAGAGCTTGGTATTAAAAGATTCGGAATTCACGCTTTTTTAGCCAGCAACACCTTAAGTAATGAATATTATCCGAAGCTTGCGTCGGATCTTTTTGAGATAGTTTTAGAAATTAGGGAAAAACTTGGGATTACGCTTGAGTTCGTGAATTTATCAGGCGGAGTGGGTGTTAATTATAGACCTGATGAAAATGCCAATGATATAATGGCTATAGGGGAAGGAGTTCGCAAGGTATATGACGAGATTTTAGTAAAAAACGGTATAGAAGATCTTGCCATTTATGCAGAGCTCGGACGTTTTATGTTGGCACCCTACGGCAACCTGATTACAAGGATTATTCACGAAAAGCATATTTACAAGGACTATATGGGAGTAGATGCCTGTGCAACGGATCTTATGCGTCCTGCAATGTACGGCTCATACCATCATATTGAGCTTTTAACAGATGATAAGAGCAGATTTGATGAAGAGCGTGTCTATGATATTGTAGGCGGACTTTGTGAAAACAATGATAAATTTGCAATAGACAGAAAAATGCCGAGACTTAATGTGGGAGATTATCTTGCCATCTTGGATACCGGAGCACACGGATATTCTATGGGTTATAATTATAACGGGAAATTAAAATCTGCCGAGCTTTTGCTTAAAAGTAATAAAGAGGTTAAGTTGATAAGAAGAGCCGAAGAGTTAAAGGATTATTTTGCCACATTTGATATTTTTGACTTTGATTTTAAATAAAATCATATAAAAGTGATATGATTTTTAATAAATTTTTTATTTAAAGGAGGGATTTTATTTTGAATACTGTAATAAAATATAGAAAAATGTTAATTGCTTTGATATTGTCCGGTTTATTTATTTTTCTGCTCTATCTTAATACGGGTATTGTAAATGCAAAAAAGGATATAGACACCTCAGGAATGGAAATCACAAATTCCGGTGTACTTATTAAATATACGGACACCAATGATAACAATCATTCCATCACGATTCCAAAAGAAGTAAAGGAGATTGGTGAAGGGGCTTTTCAGGGTTGCTATAGAATCACAGAAGTAAAATTTGAAAAGCCTGATGAAATAAAAAGTATAGGGAAGTCGGCATTTTCCGGCTGTAAGGCATTAAAGGAATTTATCGTACCTAAGAATATATATATATTGGAAGATAATACATTTAACGGTTGTGCAAAACTGAAACAGGTTAAATTTAACAAGCATTTGCAGTCTATAGGAGAGTCTTGCTTTGCCGGTTGTAAGAGTTTAAATAAAATAAAATTTCCTGATAATTTAGAGTATATTTTAGATAATGCCTTTTCTAATTGTGAGAGCTTGGGCACAATAAAATTCCCTGACGGATTATTATACATAGGAGACAGGGCATTTTCAGGCTGTACCAATTTGAAGACGGCAAAAAAGAATATGCCGGTTTGTCTGATAAGATTAGGTAATGCGGCATTTCAAAATTGTACCGAATTAGAGGAAATAAAATTCGGTGTCAATTTGAGTACTCTATCCGATAATATAGGGGATATTAAGAATATCGGAGATTTGGAAAATATAGGTGCACTTGGAGAAAATTGTTTTAGCGGCTGTAGCAATCTTAAAAAAGTTGTTTTTAAGAACGGTAAATATAAAAAGGGCGGCAGGCTGGTTGATTCTAAAAATACTCAGGGAATCAGAAGATTGGGTGCGGAAATATTTACAAACTGCAAAAATTTAAAAGAGGTAGTTATAGGAGATTATTTCATAGAGAGTATAGACGATTCCATATTTGAGGGCTGTAGAGGTACAATAGTTATAAAGGCTCCGAAATGGGTGATAGAAAAGTCGATAAAGGAATTTGTTGAAAGAGTAAAATATAATGATTTGACTATCAAGTATAAGGCTCTGTAAAATTTGTCGAATACTTTGAATTATCGTAATAAGGATTGTTTTAAGGAAATTTTATTTAATATAGAGAGTTGATATGAGAATAGTAAAAAAATATGTTGTTAAAATATTGATAGTAATATTCTTTATAATCATAGATATTTTGTCAGGCGTTTCATTGCAAACCGATATTAATACTGTATCTGCCGCTAATCAGAAAGCAAAAACAATTATTTCTGCTGATAAGCAAAAAGAATCGGATATCAATAAAAAAGTGATTGTTCAAAAGAAATCGCTCAAACAGAGAAATACTAAAAAGTACAAAAATAAACGTAAGGTAAAAAAGAGGAAAACCAAGAAAAAAAATAAGAAGAAAAATAAGAAAAATAAAAAGATAACCAAAGATATAGGTTCAAAAATTAATCTTTTTTAGCATAAGGAAAGAAGCTTTATGTTATAAATGAGTGTGGGGTGTATAGGCAATAATGAGCTTATACCCCCTGTTTTTATAAAAGGGATTTACCGACAGAAAAATAAAATAGGGAGAGGAGGGTTGGCAAATGATAGATTTTGAAATTATTCAGAGTGTTCATACAGGTCTTCAAAGTCAATCAAAGTACGATATAGTTTTGTCTAATGATACGGTATACAATGCTGAGGCTATAAGTCTTTACGATTTTGAAGTTACTTATAAAAAGAAAAGATATACCTGCAAGTTACATTCTGAAACATTCACAAAGGATAGATATCTTCATATATTTGACAGGAATAAAAATGATATCGGAGGGATAACCGGTACAAGCGATATAGCCGGTATGATTTTTAAAAATACGATGTACAGCATATATCGTGTGGGAATGAAAAACGAGGGTATATATTGGCCTGTTTACAAACGCTATGATACTTCAGGAGAAGCACAGGTCGGTGTTATTCACAAGGATAATTTTACTG
>CAUUFM010000097.1:0-4341 GCA_963544505.1 uncultured Lachnospiraceae bacterium
TAATATGGCATTTGACGGCACGGTAATAAGGGCTTTGGCAAATGAGCTGTCACAAAATTTAAAAAACGGAAAAATAAGCAAGATTATTCAATCGGAAAAAGATGAAATAATGCTGACAATAAGAGGGCTTGGAAATGATAAAAGATTATTGATTTCAGCCAACCCCTCAATCCCTCTTATATGCTTTGCAAACGAAAATAAATTATCTTTAGGCAATTCTCCCGCCTTTTGTATGCTGCTTAGAAAACATATCTTAAACGGCAGGATAATATCAGTAACACAGATAGAATTTGAAAGGGCGATAAAGATAGAGATAGAGCACCTTAATGAAATGGGAGATATGGGAAAGAAATATCTCATTATAGAAATAATGGGAAAACACAGCAATATCATTTTAACAGATGATAAGGATATTATTCTTGACGGAATAAAAAGAATAACCCCTGAAATAAGCAGTATCAGAAATGTTTTACCGAATGAACCGTATTTTATTCCGAACTCAAATAAGCTTAACCCTTTAAAGTCCGATACAAACTACATAATTAATTCAATAATTAAAAATAATTTACCTGTTTTTAAGGCAATTTATGAAACAATATCGGGATTCAGTCCCATACTCGCAAATGAGATATGCCATATAGCAAAGATAGAGCCTGAAAAATCCGCAATAAAACTTGACGATGAGGATATTAACAGTTTAAAAAATGCCTTAAATATAATATTTAATATATTAAAAAATAATGAATTCAGTCCCGTAATTTATTATAAAAATAATACTCCAAGAGATTTTTCGGCATTTCCCTTATCAATATTTACAAATATAGATAAGATAAATCAGCCTACAATATCAGATGCCGTCTTAAACTTTTACTATGAAAAGGCAAAACACGACAGGTTAAAACAACAGTCATCAGATTTAAGACAGTTAATAAACAACCTAACCTCAAAGAGTGTTAATAAACTGAAAATTCAGGAAAAGCAATTAAGCGATACCTTAAAAAAAGATAAATATAAACTGTTCGGAGAGCTTATAAATGCTTATTTATATGATATAAAAGATAATTCATCATATTATGATGCAATGAACTATTATGATGATAACAAAATAATAAAAATACCGCTTGACCCTACATTATCGGCGGCGAAAAACTCCATAAAATACTATAATAAATATAATAAATTAAAACGTACCGCCACCGCTCTTAATGAACTCATACCGATTACAAGGCAGGAGATAGAATACTTAAACGGCATAAGTATGTATTTAGAAAAATTAAAATCAAAAGATGATATTTCAGCCCTGAAAGATGATCTTATACAGAACGGATTTTTAAATAAAAAATCGTTAAGAAAAAATAATAATAAGATTAAAAAGCCTAAATTAGAGCCGTTACACTATATAACAAAAAATAATCGAGATATATTTGTCGGAAGAAATAATATCCAAAATGATGAATTGTCATTTAAGCTTGCAAATAAAAATGACTGGTGGTTTCACGCCAAAAATATTGCAGGCTCTCACGTGATATTACGTACGGGAATTAATGAAAATATAGAAGATGAAGATTTTGAAACAGCCGCACGCCTTGCAGCATTTTACAGCTCATCAAACAGTCCAAAAACTGAAATAGACTATACACAGAGAAAAAATCTGATAAAACCTCCGGCTGCAAAAAGCGGTTATGTAATATACCATACCAACTATTCAATGGTGATAGACAATGATATTTCAGATATAACCCCTTTTAACAATTAGCTTACTGTCTTGATAATTAAAGATATAAAAATAGAACCGTTACGCTTGAAATGTAACGGTTCTATTTTTTAATCAATTATCATCAATCAATGAAGTCGTACTGTTAAGACTTATTAAAATCGTGGATAGGTTGTGTAGGAGCGCCGATGTGGTAGGCTTAATAAATCCTAATAATCCGAAGCCTATGAGAAATGAGTTGAATCCTATTACTATTTTATAATTGAAATGTATCCTCTTCATCAACTCATCTGACAGACGCTTTAACATCACCAATTCATACAGGCTATGTGCGGATATTGTAATGTCGGCTATCTGTCTTGCTATGCTTGCACCGTCATTTATAGCTATTCCGACATCTGCCGCCGATAATGCCGGAGCATCGTTTATACCGTCACCGACCATAATTACCCTACGCCCGAAAGCCTTTTCTTCCTCTATAAAGCTTGCCTTATCCTCAGGCAACACCCCTGCCTTAAAATAATCCACTCCAAGCTTCTTCGCGATTGCAGAAGCGGTATTGTAGCTGTCACCTGTTAGCATTGCGACCTTTTTTATTCCTAAATTTCTAAGAGTTTTTATAACATCTTCAGCCTCTTCTCTAATAGGGTCAAAAATATCTATTACGGCGACAAGCTGTCCGTTTATTGCCAGATACAGATGTGAATAAGTGGAATCAATACTGTCAAACTTCTCTTTTTCAGCCTCATTTATGGTACAACACTCATCTTCAAACACAAAATGATAGCTTCCTATTATTACCTTTTTTCCGTCAATTATGCTTGAAATACCGTGTGCGACTATATATTCAATATCTGAATGCATTTCCTCGTGTTCCAAATTTCGCTCCTTTGCCGCCTCCACAACAGCGGTGGCGACAGAATGCGGAAAATGCTCCTCAAGGCACGCCGCCACTCTGAGCATCTCATTTTCATCATTGCCTAAAAAAGCGGTAACGCCTACGACCTTAGGAGTAGCGTTGGTTAAAGTTCCTGTCTTGTCAAATACTATCGTATCGGCTAAGGCTACACTTTCCATATACTTACCGCCCTTGACGGTAATATGGTGTTTCCCCGCCTCACTCATCGCAGATAATACGCTAAGCGGCATTGACAGCTTTAATGCACAGGAATAATCCACCATTAAAACTGATAGAGCTTTCGTAACATTTCTGCTCAAAAGATAAACCAAGCCACTTCCGAAAATAGTATATGGAACCAATTTATCCGCTAAATTAGATGCCCTGTTTTCAATATCGGACTTTAACTTCTCGGACTCCTCAATCATCTTTACCACCTTGTCGTATCTGCTTTCACCGATGGTTTCTTTCGGCTTTATAAGGCAGCTCCCCTCCTCTATTACAGTTCCGGCATAGACGGTCATTCCTACGGATTTGCGTACAGGCAGGCTCTCTCCCGTCATAGATGCCTGATTCACCATAACTTCACCGTTTTCAACCACAGCATCGACAGGAATTACATTTCCTACACGCATTATTATAAGATCCGTTTCCTTAATCGCACTTAAAGCAACCTGTATTTCTTCACCGTTTTCAGTCTTTATCCAGACCCTGTCTACACCTAATGCCATACTCCTTGCAAGATCATCAACGGATTTTTTATGTGTCCATTCTTCTAAGACATCACCTACTTTAAGCAAGAATATAACAGAGCCTGCGGTCTTAAAATCTCCCCTTAAAATTGATACACCTACCGCTAAAGCGTCAAGCACATTTACATTTAAATTAAATTTTGCTAAACTCTTTAATCCTCTTAAAATAAAGGGAATTGACTTTATGACCGTATAAACATTATAAATATTGACCGGTAACAAAGCTTTCAACAATACTCTTGTCATAACAGATTGTATAAGTTTTTCTTTATATTCCCTGTTTATCTCTCTTGCACTATGTCCGTTTTCAGTAACAAGCTCTTTATGCTCACTATACTTAAATGCCCTTAACTTTTCTATCAATATCGCTCTGTCACAGGTATAGTAAATTACAGTATTTAATGTTCTTTCATTAACCTTTGCTTCTGTGACACCATCAATTCCAAGCACATAACTTTCTAAAATATCAGCCTCTTTTAAAGACATTTTTTTAAATAAACTGTGTATACGCATTCTTTTTTTACTGTCGTATAATATTTTGAATTTCATAAAATACCTCGTAATTTTTGATTAAACCGTATCCACATCAATATCATCAATTATAATTTCTTCCTCTTGTCTTTTCCTCTCTTCATTTACCTCTTTTGCCTCTGCTAAAATATCGTTGGCAACCTCCTGAACACCTGCAATGGTATCCATCATATATTCTTTTCCTCTTAAACCTGCCGCCGCAAGCTTAACATATACTTTTTTAGCATCTTTAGTGGATAAAATCTTAATACCTACTGTCCCGAAAACTACTCCGCCTACAAAATACCATAACTTATCAGACATAAACATAATACTACCTCCTGAATTATAAAATATATTTCCAAATCAAAGCTTCTTTACACCGGTTACATAAACCATAAACATACAAAATAAGGCACACCAAGCCCAGAACTTATGTTGTTTCATAAAAAATCACCTCACTTACT
>CAUUFM010000098.1:0-4329 GCA_963544505.1 uncultured Lachnospiraceae bacterium
TTGCCGTTTTTTACCATATTATCATACTCTTCCTTGCTCAGTTCTTTGATGTTGGCATTTTCTACAATAAAATCAGATACTTTTTTTTGCAAAATATTCTCAATTACAGTATCGTAAGCGTTTGCCTCATCAAATGCTTTATCATCGGCAAAAGCCTTATTTTCACCAATCATATTTGCTTTTTCTTCAGCAAACTCCTGTGCGGTAACCTTTATATTTTCTTTCTTTGCTATGCCGATAATAATCATTTTCATCATTACGGTGTTTTTAGCATTCTCGGTAATCACTTCATCGGTTAATCCGTACTGTTCTTTCAACTCATCAACGGTAATATTCATACTTTCCGCATAGGGCTTGTATAAATATTCATCAAGGTCTTTTTTCGTATCTTCTATAAGCTTTTCCGGAAAACGTCTAACCATTGAAAACTTCGCAACACTGCTGATAGCCTCTTTTTTTAAAGTCTGTTCGGCAGTTTTATCGGAACTTTCAAGCATCTCTTTTTTAAGCTTTTCTTTCCATTCACTTATAGTCTTTACATCAGTATTATCAGCCACATCTTTATCTCTTAAAACACCGTTTATGTTAATCACAAAACGAGCCGGCTTTCCTGCCATATCGGCGGCGTGATAATCTTCGGGAAATGTTACATTCACATCAAAGCCCTTATCTCCTACATTATGCCCTATAAGCTGTTCTTCAAAGCCCGGAATGAAAGCTCCGCTTCCTATACCTAATACAAAACCTGTTGCAGTAGTGTTGTCAGATGATTTTTCAGCTCCGTCTACAAATCCTTCAAAATCAATATTTACAATATCGCCGTCCTTAATCACCTCTTTTTTATCAGCGGTAAACTTATTGTCCTTAAAAGATGTAGCATCATTCATCATTCTTGCAATAACACTCTTTTCATCTTCAATTACGGATTTTTGCTTATAAAGGTCTATCCCCTTATATTTACCGAGCTTAATCAAATCGCTTAAAGTATAATTAAGGCTCAAATCTCCTGTGGTCTGTGTAACCTTTTTATTTCTTGTCAAAGAAAAATCGGCATCGCCACAAGCCGTTGTCATAATGAGTGCGGCACTTAATAAAACCGTTAATAATTTTTTCATCATCAGTATTCCCTTATCTTTTTATAATTTTATTTACGTTTCCTATGATTACCTCTTCTAATCACCTGAGTTTTAGGTTTCTTTATTTCTTCTTTAGTGTCTTTAGCATTTTCTTCAAGTTTATCTTTCATCGCCTGTCTGTTTTCTTCCTGTCTTTGTTTAATCTGTGCTTTTTTTTCAGCCTTTTCTTTTTTCAGCTGTTCTTCCTGTTCAGCCAATTTCCTGTCAATCTTTCTTTGCTTTAATTTTTCAAAAAATCCCTTTTTCTTTTCAGGCTTTTCAATTGAGCCTCTGATACCCTTAACATCAAGAAGATAAAGTCCGCTTACTCCCGCTTTTACCTCTTTTTTAACAGGTACCTGCTCAAAAATCTTATAATCACAGATAAAAGACATCACTCTTTGACCGACTTTGGCTTTTACAATATACATCTTTGAACGCCTATAAAACTTAGGCAGACTGTCAATAACACTTTGGGGTAAGCCCGCCTGCGTTAGCTTCATTTTTTTCTTATCAATAATAAGCATACTGTATTCCTGCCTGTTTGCCTCAAGCATTTTTTGGCTCTGTTCCTGTTTTTTTTGCAAATGCCTGCCGACAAAGAACAAAACAACAAGTGATACAATCATCACCGCCAATATGATAATAAGCACCAACATAGCTTTAGATATCAAAAGGTCGGCATATAGGTATCTCGTCAAAAAAATCAATCCCCCTTTAATAAAAGTTTACTGTATGGAATTAAGGACAGCCTCTTCCTGATTGTCAATATGTTTTTCCGCTATTTTAGTCGCATTTTTTACGTCTCTGTTTACAATGGCGTTTACAAGCTCTTCGTGCTCTTTTACAAGCATTATATGAGATGTTTTGTCCTTAATATATTCCATTCTGTATCTGTACATCTGCTCTCGCAGATTATTTAATATTCCAATCAACTTAGGATTATTCGTAGCATTATAAATTGTATCGTGAAACTTAACATCAGCCTCCGCCACCTTTGTCAAGTCTTCGGAATTAATCACATCTTTAAACTGCTTTAATGCAGTTCTTAATTGCATTATTCCCTCCTGAGTGATATTTCTACAAGCTTTGGTAACCGCCAAAACCTCCAGCACTCTTCTGATTTCAAGCACGTCCCTTATGCTTTTTACAGTGATTTGTGCTACTTTGGCTCCTCTTCTGGGATACATAACCACCAATCCCTCAAGTTCCAGCTTTCTGATAGCCTCTCTTACAGGAGTACGACTTACTCCAAGCTTCTTGGCAAGCGGCAACTCCATCAGTCTTTCATTTGGTTTCAAATCGCCTCGAAGTATCGCCTTTCTTAATGTATTAAACACTACATCTCTAAGAGGGAGATTGTCATCCATTTCTAAAACCAAATTATCTTCCATAAATCAAACTCCACTTCTAAAATGCACTGTTGTTTTTTGCACGCGCAAAACATTATAATAACGTTTTTGAAAAAAACATCCGTGACATATTTATTTTTCTCATTTTTTTGTAACAAATATCTGCGCTTTTAAAATCATCAAACAACGCAAATACGGCTGAACCGCTTCCGGTTACCATAGTTTTCAAAGCTCCGTTTTCTAAAAAGCAATTTTTCAATTCCCTAATCTCAGGAACTGATTCTTCGGCAATTTCTTCAAAATCATTGCTCAAAAAATTCAAATAACTGTTATCGTTATTTTTAAAGCTGTCCAATATCTTATCAAGATAATCCGTGCCTAATGCCGATCCCTTTTTGTCATATATACAAAAAGCTTCCTTAGTGGATATTCTTTTATTCGGAACCGCCAATAATACGTATTTTTTTAAAGCATACGGTAACGGCTCCAGTTGTTCTCCGACAGATGCGGCTTTCATAAGTCCACCCCTTAAACAAAAGGGTATATCTGCTCCATACCTGACAGCAAAATCCGACAGCTCTTTATTTGACAGCCCAAGCTCAAAATACATATTTAATCCTAAAAGTGCGGCTGCACCGTCAGAGCTTCCTCCTGCAAGTCCCGCCATAACGGGAATCCTTTTTATTATCTTAATGTCTACAGAATTTTTTATTTTGTATTCTTTAAGAAAATCAAGGGCTATCTTATAGACGATATTTGATTTCATTTCAATATCATTTAATACATTAAATGACTCGTCATACATAGATACCGCAAGCTCACCTTTTTCATCATTTGAAACAGATATTTGAACATCATCACACAATGAAATTTCCTGCATTATCATTTTTAAATTATGATAATTATCCGACCTCTTATTTTCTATCTTAAGATAAAGATTGATTTTTGCATAAGCCGGCAAAATTATAGTATTTTTATTTTGTACCAAATATTCTATCTCCCGCATCTCCAAGACCCGGAACAATATATTTATGCTCATTCAACTTTTTGTCCAATGCAGCTATAAAAATATCGACATCAGGGTGATCTTTTTGCATTCTCTCTATGCCTTCGGGTGCGGCAATTATGCACATAAGTCTGATGTTTTTAACAGACTTTTTCTTTAACATCGTGATAGCCGCAGAAGCCGAACCTCCGGTTGCAAGCATCGGATCCGTTACAAAAACATCTCTGTTGGCACAATCTGACGGCAGTTTACAATAATATTCCACCGGCTGAAAGGTTTTCGGATCTCTATACAAGCCTATATGTCCGACCTTAGCCGCAGGTATCATAGTTAAAATTCCGTCCACCATTCCAAGTCCCGCCCTTAAAATAGGAACTACCGCCATTTTTTTTCCATATAGCTCCTTGACCGTTGTTCTGCAAATCGGTGTTTCTATTTCTATCTCTTTTAACTGTAAATCTCTGGTAGCTTCATAACACATAAGCATTGATATTTCTCCGATTATGGTTCTAAAATCCTTACTCCCAATATTTTTTCGTCTGATTATACCCACCTTATGTTGTATTAAAGGGTGCTCCATTACAATAACCTTAGACATAAAATACCTCCCCAATCGCTTAATTATACATTTATTTATTGCAAAAATCAAGATGTACTTTTAAAAAACAATATTTATTTTTTATCCCTATATAAATCCGCAAATTTAGTGTATTGAGGATTCCAGGAAAGTTCTATAGGTCCTACAGGTCCGTTTCTTTGCTTTGCAATAATTATCTCTGCCACATTTCTTTTTTCCGTTTCAGGCTCGTAGTAATCCTCTCTATAAATAAACATTACAATGTCGGCGTCCTGTTCT
>CAUUFM010000099.1:0-4249 GCA_963544505.1 uncultured Lachnospiraceae bacterium
GTATTCCTGACTTTAAAAAAGAAAAATGATTTGAGATGTTGGAATGAGTGGGATAAGGAGCAGAAAGACTGGATAAAGGACAAAAAGCTTGATTTAAGCGTTTATGAGGACGATATAAACTTTGAAATTTTTGTTCAATACATTTTTTATACCCAGTGGATTAAGCTTAAGGACTATGCCAATGATAAGGGGCTTAAAATAATGGGCGATATACCAATATATGTGGGGCTTGACAGCCTTGATGTGTGGGAAAATCAGAAAGCCTTTTTACTTAATAAAAACGGTTCTCCGAAATTCATAGCGGGAGTGCCGCCAGACTATTTCAGCAAGCTCGGTCAAAGATGGGGAAATCCTATATATGACTGGGATTATATGAAAGAAAATAATTTTGAATTCTGGACAAGAAGAATAGAATATAATTCCAAGCTATATGATATTTTAAGAATAGATCATTTCAGAGCCTTTGACACCTACTGGAAGATAAACGCAAGGAATAAGACCGCCATTAAGGGAGAATGGGTGGAGGCGCCCGGATATGATTTATTTAATATAATAAAAAAGAAATTTCCCGAGCTTGAAATAGTGGCGGAAGACTTGGGGGATTTGAGAAAAGAGGTGCTTGAGCTTAGAGATGCCTTTGATCTTAAGGGAATGAGGATAATTCAGTTTACCTACGACCACGAAGAAACAAATGACGATTTTGAGGATAGGGAAAATATGATAGCCTACACCGGTACACACGACAACCAGACGGTTGTCGGATTTTTCAACTCACAGGACGAAAATACCAAGAAATATATAAAGGAATTTTTAATCAGGCATAAATATGATGCGGATAAGATACATAAGGGCTTTATCGAAATCTGTGTTAATTCTTTAGCCGATTATGCGATAATACCGGTTCAGGATATATTAGGACTTGATGATAATGCCAGATTAAATACTCCGGGAACACTTAATGATACTAACTGGAGTTTTAAATTAAAGGATTTTGACGCTCTTATTGAAAGCATAGACTATATGAAAGAGTTGTTAAAGAAGAGCAGAAGAGCTTGAGCTTTTGATTTAGAGATATATAACTTAAGTAAAGGATATTTTATGGATATTTTAATAAAAAAAAGAGATGGCAGATATGAGCCTCTTTGTGTTGAAAAAACGAAAAAAATGGTAGCACTTGCTTGTGAGGACATACCCTCCTGCAATCCTATAGAGCTTGAGCTTGATTCAAAAATTCAATTTAAAGACGGAATGAGTACGAAAGATATTCAAAAAGTCTTAATCAGAACCGCAATTGAAAAGGTGATTGTAAAAGAAACCGATGAGAACGGAAACACCGTAAACAAGATGAACAGTGACTGGCAGTATGTGGCTGCCAGATTGTTTTTATTTGATCTTTATAAAGAGGCGGCAATCAGCAGAAAATATAAGGAGTTCGGCTACGGAAGCTTTGAGGAGCTGATATTAAAATTGGTTGAAGAAAAGGCATACGACAGTTTTTTTATCGAAAAATATACAAAAGAGGAAAGGCTTGAGCTGTCGTCTTACATAAAACCGGAACGTGATTTTTTATTCAACTATGAAGGAGTAAAGCTTTTATCCGACAGATATCTGATACACGGAGATAACAAGATGGCGTTGGAGCTTCCGCAGGAGCGTTTTATGGCTATTGCAATGCATCTTGCATCGGTAGAAAAAAAAGAGGAAAGACTTAAATTTGCTAAAGAATTTTATGATTTATTAAGCGAGCTTAAAATGACGGTAGCCACACCCACATTGGCAAACGCAGCCACAGTTTTTCATCAGTTATCAAGCTGTTTTATAAGCGTTGCGGGGGATAACCTGTGGTCGATATATGATGTAAATTCAAAGTTTTCAAGGGTGTCAAAACACGGCGGGGCTTTAGGAATATATATGGGAAAGATAAGAGCCCTGAACAGCGACATCAGAGGGTATAAAAATGCTTCGGGAGGGGTAGTTCCCTGGGCAAGACTTTATAATGATACTGCGGTAGCGGTGGATCAGCTGGGAAAAAGAAAGGGCGGAGCGGCGCTGACCCTTGACATTTGGCATAAGGACTTATATGAATTTGTGGAACTTAGGACAAACAACGGAGATGACAGAAGAAAGGCACACGATATATTCCCTGCTATAAGTGTCCCCGATATTTTTATGGAGAGGTTGATAAAAAGAGAGGATTTTTCGCTGTTCGACCCTCACGAGATAGAAAATCTGATGGGCTTTGCACTTGAGGATTATTATGATTCTTATGAGCAAAAAGAGTTTACCGAAAGATATCTGTTGTGTGAAAAGAATGAAAAACTTAACAAAATAACAGTTCCCGCACTTGATATAATGAAGAGAATAATGAAAAGTGCGGTGGAAACAGGCACACCGTTTATATTTTTCAGAGATACCGTAAACAGACTGAATGCAAACAGCCATAAGGGAATGATTTATTCGTCGAATCTTTGTCACGAAATAGCTCAAAATATGAGCGAAACACGTTATTTGAATGAGAATATAACGGAAAATGGTGATGAAGCCGTGATTTCTCTAAATATGACGGCGGGAGATATGGTGACCTGTAACTTAAATTCTATAAACTTAGGCAGGACACGGTTTGATGAGCTGAAATATACTATACCTTTACAGATAAGAATGCTTGACAATGTAATCACATTAAATCAGTTTCCCGTACCGGAGGCTGATATTACATCGAATAAATATCGAGCAATAGGGCTTGGAGTGAGCGGATATCATCATTATTTGGCAAAGAATAAGATAGCGTGGGAGAGTGAAGAACATATAAATGAGGCTGACAGAGTTTTTGAAGAAATAGCCTATAATGCCATAAAGGCATCAATGCTTTTAGCTAAAGAAAAGGGAGCTTATAAGGAATTTGCAGGCTCTAAGTGGCAGACGGGAGAATATTTTAACGAGCGAGGTTATACCGATTCTAAATGGCAGGAATTAAAAAGTGATGTGATGAAATACGGTATCAGAAACGGATATTTGATGGCGGTGGCACCCACCGGCAGCACATCAAATATAGCCAACACCACAGCCGGCATAGATCCGATTTTTAAGAAATTTTTTGTGGAAGAAAAAAAGGGAAGTTTCACGCCCAAGACCGCTCCTGAATTAAACAATGAAACTTTTTGGTATTATAAAGAGGCGCATACAATAGATCAGCTGTGGTCGATAAGGGCTTGTGCCGTAAGACAAAGACACATTGATCAGGCACAGTCGTTTAATCTGTATATTACTCCGCAGATGAAAGCGGTTGATATCTTAAACCTCTATATTGAGGCATATAAACAGGGAATAAAGACGATTTATTATATAAGAAATATGTCGCTTGAGATGGACGAGTGTACCAGCTGTTCAAGCTGATTATTTAAGGAGATTAAAAAATGGAATTTTCAGAGGTTATTAAAGAGCGTTATTCCTGCAAACAATACGACGGAAGAAGTGTGGAAAGACAGAAACTAAACGCCATATTAAATGCCGGAAGATTGGCTCCTACAGCCAAAAATTTACAAGAACAAAGAATTTATGTAATCGAGGGAGAGGAAAATTTAAAAAAGATAGATGAGGTTACACCTTGCCGTTATAATGCAGGCACCTGTCTTTTAGTGGCATTTAATAAGGATACCGTGTACACGTATCCGAACTCGGACAGAGATTCGGGAATAGAGGACGCCGCTATTGTGGCAACACATATGATGTTGGCGGCGGCAGATGAGGGTGTGGACAGCTGTTGGGTAAATTGTATGGATATTGAAAAGACAAAAGCGATATTCAGTTTACCTGATAATGAAGAGGTTCTTATGATAATGGATTTAGGTTATGCCGCATCTGATGCACAGATGAATCCTAATCATAATATCAGAAAAGACTTAAAAGAAACGGTGATTTATTTATAATTTTTATTGAGAATATTTGACAAAAAAGCAAAGCTGTAATACAACGTATTACAAAAGAAGAAAGGAAATTGATATTATGACTATTTCTTTAAGATTAAAAGATACTGATGCTATGCTTTTTAAGAAATATGCTGAAATTAACGGCATTACTCTGTCTGAATTGGTAAGAAGTTCCGTCATTGAGCGTATAGAGGACGAATATGACTTAAAGGCTTATGAAGAAGCTATGGCAGAATTTCAGGAAAATCCTGTGACCTATTCGCATAAAGAAGCTTGGGCGGATCTTGGTTTATGATTTATAAAATTGAGTATAGTGACAGAGC
>CAUUFM010000100.1:0-4194 GCA_963544505.1 uncultured Lachnospiraceae bacterium
GCCACCAAAATGACTACTACTTTCATTTCATCAGCTACCTGCTCTGATAAAGGATCTCCAAGTTCAGTCGAAACAAAGACATCATAACCTTCCAATGCCGTCTTTACTTCTTCCAATACAGCAACAGCTTTGGAATCTTTTTCATCATAATCGAAGGTAATATCATATAGGGCTGTAGAATTATTATAATGCTCTTTTGAATCGTCAAAGCCTACGGAATAGACTCCTTTTATATCTACTATTTTGTCATAAATCCTTTCCGCTTCCTCGTAAGAGATATTTGTAACAGCAAATTGTGCCGTCCCGAAAGTAACAAATTCTTTATCCATCAAATCCAAGCCTTTTCGTGTTTCGGATTGAACAGGTAAGTAGGCAGTTAAATCATTTTCTACCTTTACCCATTTTCCTGAAAATATTGAAAAAGCAATAGCAATTATGAAAAGCAAAAAAAACAAATTACGCTTATCCACTATCACACTACTGATTGTCACAATGAAACTATCGAATTGTTTTTTCTCTGACATCTTATAACGACCTCCATAGACTCTCTATCATTGTATTAATCTTAATATTCTATTTTTACTAAACATAAGCCACTTGCCTTAGCTGTTCTTCCGGCAAGTCTTCTATCCTTTGCATCTAAAATATTTTTAATTTCATAAGGCTTTATTTTACATAAACCTACGTCCACCAGAGTACCTGTTATTATACGAACCATATTGTAAAGAAATCCGTCGCCAGAAACTCTAATTATAATCTCATTTTCAGCATTTATTATATCTATTTTTTTAACAGTCCTTACTTTGTCCTTAACTTGATTTCCGTTAACACCGCAAAAGCTCGTAAAATCGTGTTTTCCAATTAGATAATCAGATGCTTCAATCATCTTTTCTATGTCTAATTTTTTATAAATATGCCAACTGTAAAGCCTCTTTGCAGGCAACATAACATCTCCTGTATAAATACTATACTCATATGTCTTTTGCACATTCGTATATCTCGGGTGAAAACTGTCAGATACCGTTTCCGATTTTATTATTCTTATATCCTCCGGCAACTTTGCATTTAAAGCAACTCTAAACCTGTCAGGCGGAATATTGCAGTTTGTATCAAAAACCGCCACATTCCCTAAAGCGTGTACTCCCGCATCGGTTCTTGACGCCCCTATTACCTCTATGTTCTCCTTAGTCAAATCGCTTAAAGCTCTGTTAAGCTCTCCCTCAATTGTCACCACATCTCTATTTTTAGCAAATCCGCTGTAATTAGTTCCGTCATAAGCCACTATAAGTTTTATTCTCATTTGATAATCTCTTTTATCCTATTTGTTCTTCTATTTTTATAAGCTCTTCCTGCCACAAAGAATCTGACATATCTGACGGCATATTAAAACAGCCTCTTGGAGATAGGGAAAAGCTTAAAACTCCTGCTGAATCATACGAACAGGATCTCTTAAACTGAGAATTAAAAAATCTCTTATAAAAAATTCTCATATATTTTATAATATCGGCTTTGCTGTATTCAGTAAAAGTATGAGCTGACAACTCAAATATTTCTCTTACAGTATAATGACATTTCACAAAATAATAAAGGAAAAAATCGTGTAATTCATAAGGTCCTATCAAATCTTCAGTTTTTTGAACTATTTCTTTTTCACTGTTTGTCGGAACCAACTCCGGACTGATGGGTGTATTGAGTATTCCGATTAAAACGTCTGCTATATCATTTCTGTTATTTAATCTGTATTCTTCTGCAATATATTTTATAAGCTCCTGTAATACAGTTTTAGGCAGAGAATTATTTAATCCGTACATTGCGATATGATCCGCATTGTAGGTACAAAAGCCTAAAGCTATCTCCGACAAATCTCCGGTTCCCAAAACTAAAGCACCCTCGTCATTTGCAATATCCATCAATAAATATGTTCTGTACCTTGCCTGAGCATTTTCAAATGTAACATTATAATCATCTTCACTATGCCCTATATCCTCTAAATGTATGGATACAGCCCTTGTAATATCTATAGTTTTTGTTGTTATTCCTAAAGCATTACATAATAAGTCGGAATTATTTTTGGTAGTTTTACTGCTCCCGAAGCCCGGCATTTGTACTGCTATTATATTCGATAAATTTAATTTCATTCTTGAGAATGCGTAAACTGTGCTTAAAAGAGCAATAGTAGAATCTAATCCTCCGGATATTCCTATCACGACTTTTTTCATTCCTGTTGCCTCAAGTCTTTTTTTAATGCCCTTATATTGCAGATGTAAAATATCGGACAGATATTCTTCTTTTCTTTTGGTTTCAACCGGCAGATACGGATTCCTATTATATGTCCTGTCGGTATCTTCTATGCCGAGATATTTTTCAATGATAATCTCAGTTTTATCGGGAACATCAAAATAGTCATAACTGCTACTTGTCCCGTATATGTTCTTTAATGAAGAAATATCAATATCGGCAAATATTATATTTTCTTCGTCATCAAAATTATTTGCCAATATTTCTCCATCTTGAGAGGCACACAATTCGAGATTAAAGACATAATCTGTAGTAGATTCGGTATCGGGAGCATTTACGAATATACAGGCATTGTTTAATGTAGCGGTTAAGCTTGTCATTCTATCTAATAATCTTCTTTTCATACCCGCCTTTGAGGGTACTGCACCCATAAAGATATTTATATATCCTTCATTATAAGCATTATTTATATTTATAAGCTTCTCCTCATCTGCAAAATCCACGTATATTTTAATTTCAAAGTCCCCTTTATCTAAAAACAAAGATATATGCTTTCCACAGGATACCCCCACTCTGTCCTCTCTACCTAACAGGAAATCATAGTCTCTAATTTCACTATTATTAAAATTTTTATAAAAAAAATCAGATGTCTTGTTGTTCCTTTGCGGAATTATTATTTTTAATACCTTACCCTTATTTATTAGGGCTATTGCATCATAAATAAGATTATCCACATTTTCAGAGGCTAACGGGACGCCTAACAACACAGGCATATCCATATTCTCTGTACTTTTTGCTATTTTTAATAAGCCTTTTTTTGTTTCATTTAACAGATTTTTATTAAAAAACAGGTCAGCACAGGTAGCTCCGCTTAAATAAAGTCTTGGCATTACTACAATACCTGCTTTATTTTCATTACATTTTTTGATTTGCTCTATTATATTATCAGTATTAAATTTAATCTCACCCGGTCTATTTAATCCTGATACCATTGCAACTCTTAAAAATTTCAATCCGTCCATTAAAATCTCCTGTTCTCAAATAGCCTCATTTAATAATTTTTCCACTTCGTCTATTTCAAAATGATAGTCGGTACTGCAAAAATGACACCTGATGTCTACAGGTTTTTTAGAGTTGATTATATCTTTAAGCTCATTTTCTCCAAGACTTATTAACACATTTTCAAGCCTTTTTCTACTGCAATCACAGCCGAACCTAAAAGTCCTCTCTTCCATAATTTTAATATCATCGTCAAAAAGTGCCTTTAACAGTGCATTTGGGGTGTTATCATTTTTTAATATATCAGTTACGCTTGGAATATTCTTAACTGCCGCTTCTACTTTTGCAAGAGTTTCCTCGCTTGCAAACGGAAGCAGTTGAACCAAGAACCCTCCTGCAATATTTACAGTATTTTCTTTCTCTACAAATACACCAAGCCCCACAGCTGAGGGTATTTGCTCACTTATTCCAAAATAATAAGCAAAATCATCTCCTATCTCTCCTGATTGCAGCTCCACCTCTCCAATATAAGGCTCTCTTGCAAGGCTTCCCTTAATAACCCTTAATTTACCCTTTCCAACAGCAGCTCCGACATTTAATTTTTGTGCCGCATTAAGCGGTAAAATAATATCAGGATTATCAACATAGCCTTTTACAAAGCCTTTAGAATCTGCACTTACTACAATCTGTCCCAAAGGTCCGTCACCATTTATGGAAATGGTGACCTTGTCATCTTCATTTTTCAGACCTGTCGCCATCATAGCCGCTATAGTGCAAGTTCTGCCTAAAGCCGCAGCCGCCACATCAGATAAATTATGAAACTCTACCGCCGTTTTTACAGCCTCATTGGAAGTACAGGTAATCACCAAAACTTCATTATTACAAGCCGTAGCTCTAATTATCTTATTAGACATATATATTAATCCTTTTCTAAAATTAATTTTTTAATATTAAATT
>CAUUFM010000101.1:0-4190 GCA_963544505.1 uncultured Lachnospiraceae bacterium
GGCTGATATTTTCAGGTATTTTAAATAAAATATTATTTTTATAAAACCCGTTTTGCAAAACATTTATATCACATTCTTTATTATTAAAACCTGAAAATATTGTATTTTCGGGCAGTTTGAAATTATTTTTTTTATTCATCAGCTGCTGCGTTAGTATAAGATTGTCGGTTTCTTTCATATATTTAAAAATATTATATTTCGCGAGGCAATATTTTTCATAAGTTTCATAATGGTCAAGATGCTCTTCATATAGATTAAGTAAAACAGCATTTTTAGGAGAAATACTCATATATTCTAATTGATGACAGGACATTTCTATCACTATTTGAGTATCTTTTTCTATGTCATCTATTACATCAAACACGGGAATCCCTATATTTCCGCAAAGAACGGCATTTATATTGTTTTCCTTTAATGTATGATATATGAGTGTGGCGGTGGTACTTTTTCCCTTTGTTCCGGTAATTCCTATTATCTGCTCTCTATAATATTCTGTAAATATCTGCATTTGAGAGGATATTTTTGATATGTCGGTATCTTTATTAAGCACAACTCCCGGAGATTTAAACACTATATCGTACTCATCTATGCTATTTAAATAATCACACCCTAAGTGCTTTGAAATTTTTTTAAGAGGCAGTGTATTTTCTATATTATCAAATGATATTTCACTATTGTCCGCAACACCTATTTTTTTATAAGTACTTAATTTTGACAGCAGTTTTAATGTTGAGCGCCCCTCTTTTCCAAGACCTAAGACTAATACCCTTTTGTTTTTTATTTTATCTTCAATATAATTATAAAAGTTCATTATTGCCCCTTTTTTAATAAAGCCGATACAAAATCATTAAATTCTTTCGGCAGAGCGTTTGTATTATTGTAAAAATCTAAGAATTTATTTTTATTATAGGGGCTTTTATCAAGACCTCTTTTAACATAGTAGCTGTATAAGAAAGGCAATTTTTCATTTTCTTTTCGGTATATATCAAGCTTCATTCTGATAGCGGTGTTTATTTCATCTATACTGCCTACACATTCAAACGGTTTTTCTTTCTTTAAGCCTATCAGTCTGTCAAAGTCTGAAATTAGGGTTTCATCATCGGCAAGATTATTTCCGAAAATTTCCATCAAGGTTTTGTCGTTTATAAACGGAGCCGTGATTAAGTAAACAAATAGACATTTCGAGCATTTACAGCACCATATATCTTTCTTGCTTCCTACATTGCAGCTTTTAAATATCTTAAAGTATTTTTGACATTTTTCCGAGAATATTTTGGCTATCTGCAATTCACATAGCGGTCTTAAAAGGCTGAAATAATAACAGGAGGAATCTATATACTTTTTTTCATAAGAAATAAAATCTCTCTCAAACTCGTAGCTTTTTGAATACTGATGATTTACATTTAAATCAATTACCGTATTTTCATCAGCACTTGCTTCATTGGATAAGACAATATACTTTTTGCCGCACAGCATAGCGGATATTATAGATGAAAAAGCAACTATTGCAGAAAACGGAGTGTGTCCGTTTAAGAAGCCTTTGCTGTTAAGCTCAAGCATTCCCTTATCAAGCGTTCTTTTTACGCAATATATATGCTCGTCATCAAGACCGTATGTTTTTGCGGTATCAAAAGTTGCACCTCTTTGGTTTATGATATATGCGTAGCTGTCGTCAAACTTATCTTTTAAGATTTCCAAGCTTACAGCTGAATCCTTGCCTCCGCCTATCGGTATAAGACAGCCGCGAAGCTTATATTTTTTATCTGAATAGTGATTTGTGTCTGCGTTTATATTTTCACAGATAATTTCGGTCATATTATTATATGAGAGATTTTTATCGTTTTGCAGTATATTATTTCTATAATAAAACTCTGAAAGTCCGTTAAAATAAAGCTTTTTCCACCAGTTAATCTCAAATTCATCTATGTTTTTACATTTTATTATAATCTTTTTTGCACAGGTTATTTTAAAATAACTCACCAGTTCAACCATTCCCAAGTAAAAAACGGCATTGTTAAAAGCTTTGTTTTTAATTATCTCTTTATTTTTACATCTGAATTTCCAGCTTGCAGTAAAGAATTTAAGATTTTTTATCTCGAAAGAATAGTTGATTATAAGAGTTTCATTATCAAGTGTTATGTTATAGCCGTGATAAATAAAGGTATCATAAGTATTTCTAAGATTTAAGTAATGATTATAGTTATCTGCGACATCATTAGCCATTTTTTTACCCCATATTTTATAATTTTTTGTCGATTTAATTGATTTTATTATATTAAACTTGGATTTTATTGTCAAGCAATAAAGGCTTTGGGCTTCATAAGCAAATTTCAAAATCAAAGAAGCAGTATTGACAATTAATTCCTTAAAATATATCATTATAAATATAGTATAACTATTGAAAGGATAGTATTATGAATCAAAATATAATAGACAGGAACAAGAGAGTAAAATGGTACAATGATGCAAGATTCGGTATGTTTATACATTGGGGCTTATATTCCATACCGGCAAGAGGAGAGTGGGTCAGGAGTACGGAAAAAATTCCTAAAGAAGCCTATGACCCTTTAATAAATGAGTTTTATGCAGAAAATTTTAATCCTCATAAATGGGCAAAATTGGCTAAAAGAGCCGGAATGAAATATGCTGTTCTGACCGCCAAGCATCACGACGGCTTTTGTTTATTCGACAGCAAGTTATCAGATTTTAATTCAATGAACGCTCCTTGTCATAGAGATATTGTAAGAGAGTTTTTAGATGCCTTTAGAGCAGAGGGAATAAGGGTCGGTTTATATTTTTCTTTAATTGATTGGAGAGATGAAAACTATCCTCATTACAATGATATGTATCATCCGATGCGTGATAATGATGATTTCAAGGATAAAAAACACGATTTTGATAAATACATAGAGTTTATGCACGGGCAGATAAGAGAATTGGTTACAAATTATGGAAAGCTTGATATTATGTGGTTTGATTTTTCCTATGATAATATGAGCTGTGATATTTGGAAACCTGAGGAGCTGATAAAGATGGTGCGTACCTATCAGCCTGATATAATATGTGACAACAGATTGGAGGGCAGCAGTGAGTATTCAGGAAGCATAAAAACCTTAAATCCGAGCAATTATGCAGGAGATTTTGCATCTCCTGAACAGATGATACCCCCTTACGGTATAAGGAATGAGACGGGAGATCCGATTCCTTGGGAGGCGTGCATCACCTTAAACAGAAATTGGGGCTATAATGTCAATGATAAGCTCTTTAAGTCTGATAAGCTGATAATCAGAACCCTTGTTGAGTGTGTGAGTAAAAATGGGAATTTGATATTAAATGTCGGCCCTGATGCCAAAGGGAAGATACCTAAAGAGTCTGTAGAGATATTGGAAAAAGTCGGAGAGTGGATGAGGGATAATGAAAAAAGCATTATTAAATGTGGACTTTCCGATTATCCTAAGCCTGAGTGGGGAAGATATACACAAAACGAAAATAAGCTTTATGCACATATCTTTGAGGAGCAGGTAGGAGCTTTTTGTCTTTCAGGAATAGATAAAAAAATAGAAAAAATGAGATTATTAAAGGACGGTTCTGAAATTTTAGAAACTAAATATTGGAATTTAAAAGAGTATGAGAACAATGTATTTTTCTTTTTTGATAACTCTAATCCTGTAGGCTATCCGCTTCCTGATGAGAGAGATACGGTTGTTGAAATAACACTAAAGAAAGACTGAGGGAGGAAGTATGAAAAACATAGTGGAAATTTGTTGCGGCAGTTATGAAGATGCCAAGAATGCTTATTTAGGAGGTGCTGACAGAATAGAATTAAATTGTGCCTTATCTTTAGGCGGATTGACTCCAAGTATTGCCACATTAAAAAAGGTTAAGAGTGATACAAAAATTAAGACAATAGCTATGCTGAGGCCGAGAGCTGCAGGATTTTGTTACACAGATGATGAATATGAAGTTATGCTTCTTGATGCACAGGAACTTATGGAAAACGGGGCTGACGGTATAGCCTTCGGATTTTTAAAAGCTGATAAGACTATTGATGAGATAAGAACAAAGGCTGTTACTGATATAGTTCACAGGTATAATAAAGAGGCGGTATTTCATCGCGCTTTTGATTGTGTATTAAATATTGATAATGCTATAAAAAGCCTTATTGAGATGAAAATAGACAGGATATTAAC
>CAUUFM010000102.1:0-4138 GCA_963544505.1 uncultured Lachnospiraceae bacterium
TTTTACTTTTTCATTAAATATCAAGTGCAATTTCTATCATATTGGAAAATCCTATCTGTCTTTCTTCGGCACTTAGCTCTTCCTTTAAATAGATATGGTCGGAAATGGTAAGTAAACATAAGGCTTTCTTATTTAGCCTTGCGGCATTCATATAAAGAGCCGCCGCCTCCATTTCCACCGCTATAACCCCCATCTTTTTCCAGTTATCATTGGCAGCGTCATCATCACCGTAGAACGTATCTGAAGATAAAATATTGCCCACAGTCAGTTTTTTATTCTGCTGTTTCGCCACCTCTACAGCCCTGTTTAGAAGCTTGAAGCTGGCTATGGGTGCAAAAGTTCCGTTAAGCTTATATTGTGAAGCAAAATTGGAATTGGTGCAGGCACCCATTCCTGCCACAATATCCATTACGTGAACATCGTCTTTTAATGAGCCTGCCGAACCTATTCTGATAATTGAGTCAACATCATAAAAGCTGTAGAGCTCATAAGAATAAATGCCGATTGACGGCATACCCATACCGCTACCCATTATAGATATATCTTTTCCCTTATATTTCCCCGTATATCCAAGCATATTTCTGGTAGTATTAAAACACACAGGATTTTCCAAATATTTTTCAGCAATAAATTTTGCTCTTAAAGGATCTCCGGGCATCAATACTTTCTTAGCAATCTGTCCTTGTGTTGCCATATTATGTGGTGTAGGTATTCTCATTTTTAAAATTCTCCTTTTTTTAATTAATTTGCCTTGAAATATAGGCGGATATTTGTTCATATTGTTCTTTATTAATAGTGATTTTAGAAGTACGCTTTCCGATATAGCCCATATCTTCCATCTGCTTAATAGTGCGATTAATAGTACGCAAACTCAGTCTTGTTCTGTCAGAGAGTTCCATTCTTGTAAGTTTTACAAGACATTTTCCGTTTACTGCGTGTTTTTCATAATATTGCATAAGAACGACAAAAAGCCTGTCCTTTCCCTGTAACAATAAAAAAAGTCTGTTCTGCCTGTCCTCTTCAAGCAGATATCTTCCCACAACCTGAGCCTCAGTTCTTATAGCATTTATATCGTTTAACAACCAGTTGGAAAAATCAGCTACGGGACACACAAAAAAGGTACATTCCGTTTCAGTTACCAAAGTGGTACAATATCTTTTAAGATCAAGCACTATCTCCATAGATCCGAGCATTTTCACAGGGTAAAATCTCATAAACTCATAAGGAACACCTTGCATTCTGTAATCCACTGCTCTGACTACTCCGTCAAGCAGGATATATACATAGTTTAGCTCATCATTTTCACGTACAAAAACCGTTCCTTCAGACATTTTTTTCAATTTCATTTTTTCTATCAAACTGTCAGGAGCCATTTTAATATAATCCAAGAAATATTCTTGATTCTTTTTAGGGATATCCGGAAAGTTTTCTATCATAAATTCCCTCCTACCATATAAAAAATCAATTTATTAAAGTAATAGCGGAACTTGTACCTATTCTGCTACAACCCTCGTTAATATAGGCTTGCATATCCTCCTTGCTTCTGACACCTCCTGAAGCTTTCATCTTTACCTCACTACCTATATTCCGCTTAAACAATCTTATATCCTCTATAGAAGCTCCGCCTGTTCCGAAACCTGTACTTGTCTTTATATAATCCGCCCCCGCATCTGTTACCGTTTTGCAAAGCCTTATCTTTTCTTCTTCCGTCAGATAGCAGGTTTCCACGATAACTTTCAGAATTTTCCCTTTTGAAGCCTGCCTTACAGCCTTTATTTCGTTTTCCACATAGTCATAGTTCTTATTTTTAAGCTCGCAGACATTTATTACCATATCCACCTCACCTGCCCCGTCCTCTATTGCTTTCTTGGTTTCAAATACTTTTACATCGGTCGAATTATAGCCTAAAGGAAAACCTATTACAGTACATATATTTATCTTATCTGAAAATGTATCCTTGATTTGTTTAATATATGACGGAGGAACGCAAACACTTGCCATTTTATGCTCTATTGCC
Source organism: uncultured Lachnospiraceae bacterium (assembly GCA_963544505.1). Taxonomy (GTDB): domain Bacteria; phylum Bacillota; class Clostridia; order Lachnospirales; family Lachnospiraceae; genus CAUUFM01. The sequence continues at coordinate 2,018 of CAUUFM010000102.1, forward strand.
TCTTCACATAATTTTTTTATTTCAGTCCATTCGGTGAAAGCTTTTAATGCCGTATGATCTACCATCGAAAAAATTTCTTTATTATCCATTTTTAATCTCCTGAACCTATATATTCACATCTATTTTATCCTTTTCAATTCTGGCATAAATAAGCTTATTCTCATCAGGTTTTTTATCGGAGAATGTCAGAGCGTTTAGATAGTCTTTTTCCACCTTTTCTATACTATTTTTATCATTCGTATAGAATATTGCCAAAGTATCGCCGATATTAACCATATCTGAAACCTTTTTTTCTAAAATAATTCCGGCGGAATAATCAATATCATCATCTTTTGTCATTCTTCCTGCACCTAAATGACAGGAACAAAGACCTATCTTTTCGGTATCCATCTTTGAAATATATCCTGTTTTATCCGACTTCACCTCATAAACTATACCTGCTTTTTTAAATTTATCCGGATTTTCAATTACCGACACATCTCCACCCTGCAATTCCACCATTTTCTTCAAATATTCTATGGCTGTTTTATTTTTTATAGAATCCTTTGCCATATTCCTGCAATCTTCTATACTGCCTTTTTGTGCCAAATACAGCATATTGGCGGCTAATTCCACACAGACATCGGTCAGATCCTTTGCGCCTTTCCCTGATAATACATCAATTACCTCTATTATTTCAAGTGAATTTCCTATATTTTTACCTAAAGGAATATCCATATCCGTAATCATAGCTACAGTTTTTTTACCGGACTTTTCTCCAATACTAACCATCGCCTTTGACAATGCGATAGAGCCGTCCAATGTTTTCATAAATGCACCGCTTCCGGTTTTTACATCTAATAATATACAATCAGAGCCCGCCGCCAACTTTTTACTCATAATTGATGAAGCAATTAGAGGAATAGAATCCACAGTAGCTGTAACATCTCTTAACGCATAGAGCTTTTTATCTGCCGGAGCAAGATTGCCTGTCTGTCCTATTACGGAAAACCCCGCCTTGTTTACCACATCAAAAAATTCTTCTTCACTTAAAGATGTCCTCATATTCGGAATGGATTCCATCTTATCCACAGTACCTCCCGTGTGTCCAAGCCCTCTTCCCGACATCTTCGCTATCTTAACACCTAATGATGCCACCATAGGAGCTATTATCAATGTGGTTTTATCTCCGACACCGCCTGTTGAATGTTTATCGACCTTTATACCCTCTATTTTTGATAAATCAACCAAATCACCTGAATGAGCCATAGCGGAAGTTAAAGCAAAGGTTTCCTGCTCAGTCATTCCGTTAAAATATATAGCCATCAGCATAGCGGACATCTGATAATCAGGAATGTTTCCTGAAACATACTCCGTTATCATCTCCTTAATTTCAAAATCCGATAACACTGCGCCATCTCTTTTTTTCATAATGAGATCATACATATACATAAAAAATCGCCCTCCTTAAATCAAATTATCTTTCTTAAAGGCTAAAGGCATTATTTCTTTTAATGTAAGAACCTTATAATCGTCCTTTGTTTTAGCCAAAATTATCTTAAATTTATCATAATCGCAAAATTCAAGCATAACCTGTCTGCAAACTCCGCAGGGTGCACAAAAATCAAATTCTTCGGTATCCTCAAATCCCCCTACTATTGCAATAGCTTTAAAATCCGATACTCCATCGGATATTGCCTTAAAAAAAGCCGTTCTTTCGGCACAATTTGTCGGAGTGTATGAGGCGTTTTCAATGTTACACCCCTTATAAACAATACCGTTTGCCGATAAAAGTGCCGCTCCCACTTTAAAATGAGAATAGGGTGAATATGCCATCTGTCTTGCCTCAAATGCAGATTCTATAAGCTCCTTTTCATTCATAAAATAATCTCCTCATTTAAAAAAACGCATAAAACAATATTTAATATAGTAATCACGACCAAATTTTTATATATTTATTATTTATATAATATAATAAATATATAAATCAAAAAAGGACAAATGACACTTTTTATTTGAATTCACCATTTTTTAAAAATCAAAATCATATATTTTTTGACAGTCGGTAAATTTTATTATATACTTTAATATGTATAAAATTTTAGGGGAAAATAAAATGATTATCAATAAAAATAATTTAAA
>CAUUFM010000103.1:0-4085 GCA_963544505.1 uncultured Lachnospiraceae bacterium
TTTTTTATTGAATTTGTATGATTTTTACTACTTGATTTTTTTTAGCTGTTGTACTATAATAAATCTATGATGTACACAGTTACATCAACCCCTTATTAATTATTTTATACTCCCCTGAAAGCTTGGTGATAGCTCCCCTATCCCCAAGCTTTCACCCTTTTAAATCAAAAAACAGCTGCCGATCCGCTAAACAGCTGTTTTTTAGACTATCTATTATCTATTATTATATCTTGCTATAGCACGATTTATTCTGTCCACAGGTTCCATCAAAGGACTAATTGATTCATCGTGATTTAATGTATCAATAAGCAATGCAATATATTTACTCATATCACAGCTCACGTAATAAGGTCTTTTCAGTAATTCCGGAGTCTGATAAATAAGATTGGTGGTTAATACATCTGTGATAAATCCCTTTTCATATGCCTCATCAAACTTCTCAAGCCCGTTGGTAAACAATCCGAAAGTTGTACACACAAAAATTCTCTTGGCATCTCTTTTCTTAAGCTCGGTAGCCACTTCCAATATGCTGTCCCCCGATGAAATCATATCATCTATTATAAGCAGATCCTTACCCTCTACGTTTGAGCCCAAGAACTCGTGTGCCACTATAGGATTTCTGCCGTCCACTATCCTTGTGTAATCTCTTCTCTTATAGAACATACCCATATCCAAGCCTAAAATATTGGCAAGATAAACGGCTCTTCCCATACCGCCCTCATCAGGGCTTATTACCATCATATGATCGGAGTCTATCTGTAAATCAGGCACCTTTCTTAAAAGCCCCTTTATAAACTGATAGCTCGGACTTACAGTTTCAAAACCGCTTAAAGGAATGGAATTCTGCACTCTGGGGTCGTGGGCGTCAAATGTAATAATATCACTTACACCCATATTTATAAGCTCGTGCAATGCCAAAGAACAATCAAGTGACTCTCTTCCGCTTCTTCTATGCTGTCTTCCCTCATATAAGAACGGCATAATAACATTCACTCTTCTCGCCTTACCGCCTATAGCCGCAATTATTCTCTTCAAATCGGCAAAATGATCGTCAGGCGACATATGATTTAAATGTCCCGATACAGTATAGGTTTCACTATAATTACATACGTCTACCAGAATATAAATATCGTGTCCTCTTACTGTGGACATTATCTGACCCTTTCCCTCACCGGTTCCGAATCTCGGTAATTTTGTATCTATGATAAAACTGTCCTTATTATAACAACATTCACGTTCAAGACTCATCGGGGTTTTATTCTCAAGTGCGGTTTTTCTCCATTTTACAACATAATCATCTACCCTTTTTGCCATCGGCTCACAGCCTCTTAAAGCAATAATGCCTAAAGGAGCTATAGGAGGATTTTTAAAATCATCACTCTCACTTACAAAATTATTCATCTTTGTTTCCACCTTTCATTTTCTGATTATTTCTATTAGCAACTCTAATATCAGGGCAAAAAAGCTCAAGCAGCTCATAAGAACCGAATATCCTTGATGAAATCCTGTCATCATATCTTACGGCTATCTCCTTAATATTATAGTTTGCCGATATTATGGTACTCTTTCCCCTGATTAATCTCTCATTTATACAACCGAATAATGAAGATTTTACAAAATCGTTGGTGTTTTCCGTCCCAAGATCATCAATTATCAAAACATTGACATCATAAATATCATTTATCGAATACATAGTGGACTTTTCCTTATCAAAGGTACATTCAGATATAACATTAAAAAGCTGTATCGAGGAAAAGTAAATAAGCTCCTTACCGTTTTTAAGTAATTCATTGGCTATACAGTGCGAAAGATATGTTTTTCCGGAACCTATGCTTCCATATATGAACAGGTTCTTAACATCATCATACCTGTCATTAATAATATTATCCGAAAATCTTTTGGCTAAATTATAAGCCTTTTTTGCATTTGTTAAAAGATTGGGTCTATCTTCCGAAATATAATAATCAAAAGAAAAATTATCAAAGTTTTCATCATTTATCTTATACTTAAGATTCGAGCTGTCATATAACAGACTATACTCCATTTGCTTAAAACAACTGCATTTCTTGCCGTCAATAAAACCGGTATCCTTACATAAACGGCATATATAATCAAGTTCAAAGCTCTTTTTATCAATAGAGTTTTCACGCAATAATTTTTCTTCTTCCGCCCTTAAAGCATACAGTTTATTGGTATGCTCTTCTACAGTCTTTTTTCGCATTTTACAAAGAGCCATATTCGTCAGTTCTCCTATAATTTCAGACCTGACAGTCTTCAATCTCGGAACTCTTTCATAAATTATATTTTCCCTATTAAGAAGCTTTTCTCTCATTCTTCTTTGTCTGTTCTCATATTCAAGAGTTATTTTATTAAATTGTAAAGTAGATAACGGCATATTCTTACCTAATTAAACCTTTTGTTTTGCAGGTTTATCTCCAACTGATCATATTTATTGTCTATATCTTCAAAATCATAGCCCCCTACAGCCCTCACCTTTTTCTTCTTTTTCTTAAATTCAAGATCCAAAGCTTCTATATCCTGCAAGGTTTTAGCTCCTGCGTTGTACCAGCTGTCAAGTATACTGTCTACATAATGAAAGCTCGGCTTTGCCGCTGTCATCATAGTCTTGTCGCAGGCTTTTAATACTATTTCAACTTCAAATTTCCATTCTTTCAGCCATTTTTTAATGAATTTCGATTCCTCACCGTTAGCTGTTCTTCCATTTATACCGAGACTTTTTAATATGGTGATATATTCTTTGGAATAATTATCGACCAAAAGCTTGGCTGAATCCACGCTGTCAACGCCCTTTGAAGCCCAATCAAGTGCCACCTTTTCAATATAATTCATAGATGTTTTATGATTGGTAACACAATAGACTATCAGATGTTCAATAAGCTCAGGATTAAAATTAAGCTTATCATACATAAATATAAGTGTCTGAATATCGGTATTGCCAAGCGGTCTGCCGAGATATTGCTGTGCCACATAGAGCATTCTTTTTATGTCGTCCTGTTCTAAAAAAACATTAATCTTTTTTGCCGGAACATAACTGTTTATATCCCTGACATTTGTACCAAGTACGGTTTCCTTAGGCGAATCGACGATACCTGACACTTGATTATCAGCAATATCCGATGTGATTATATCATCATATACATCATCGACCGTCAGCTCATCTTGCTTGGTTGCTTCATCATACGAATAAACACCGCCTTGTGAAGCTGATTTATGATGGCCGGGATTTGAAAAAATTATCTCGCACGTTCCCGTTTCATTTTTTTGAACAATCAATAATTTTTTATCAGTCCAATATCTGATAGCCATTTTTATTTCTTTAGTAGTTAAGTCAAGACTTAGCGACAACTCGTTAAGACTTAACTTTCTATTATCCGATAAACACCTTAAAAGATAAATATATACCTTTACATACTCTCCGTTGGCGTCTACCATATAGCTGTCAATAAACGCATTTGACAACATAGTAAAATCTGTCCTTATACCTGTTTTTAGACAAAGTTTATCCATACAAAAACTGCCTCTTTTCCGCTATTTTATAATTGTTCCGCTTTCAAAATAATTCTGTCGGAGCATATAATATCATAAAATCGCTTTCATTTGAACAGCTTATTTGTCTAAAATATCTATGTCAAAAAGTCAATAACTTAAACTCTTAACAGGTCATCTGCTATTTCTACCACATTTCCCGCTCCCATAGTTATTAACATATCATTTTTTTTGCATTTTTTTTGAACAAAATCCTCTATTTTTTCAAAGCTGTCAAAATAATATGAATCAACAAAGTTTTCTTTTAAAGCATCAGATAAGAATTTTGAATGAATCCCTACGGTGTTTTTCTCCCTTGCGGCATAAATATCAGTGAGTATCACGTGGTCAAATCCCTTTAAAGCCTCTACAAATTCATCAAATAACGCCTTTGTTCTGGTATAGGTATGGGGCTGGAAAACAACCCAAAGTTCTTTGTGCCTATAACCTTTTGCAGTGTCTAAAGCGGCTCTTATTTCTGTGGGGTGATGAGCATAATCATCTATTATTGTCACCCCGTTCTTTTCTCCCTTGTACTC
>CAUUFM010000104.1:0-4036 GCA_963544505.1 uncultured Lachnospiraceae bacterium
TATGAGCATTTCCTTGAGCTTTCATTACTGATTTAACATCAGCTAAATCAACATTAACTTCTCCATGTTGATAAATCAAATCGGAAATACCTTGAACGGCTTGACGTAATACGTCATCAGCTTTTTTAAATGCCTCTACAACGGGGGTGGAAGGCTCTACCATTTTTAAAAGGTGTTGATTGGGAATAGTAATTACAGTATCAACAGATTCCTTTAATTTTTTTATTCCTTCTTCAGCAAGGCTCATTCTTTTACGGCCCTCAAAAGCAAAAGGCTTTGTAACGACGGCTACAGTTAAAATCCCCTGCTCTTTTGCAATTTCTGCAATAATCGGGGCCGAACCGGTTCCCGTACCTCCGCCCATTCCGGCAGTAATAAAAAGCATATCGGCATCCTTTATTGCATTTGCTATAGCCTCTCGGTCTTCAATAGCAGCCTGCTCTCCTATTTCAGGATCACCTCCGGAACCCAAACCCTTGGTAATTTTTGTTCCTATGGGTAATTTTAGCGGAGCATTTGAATGACTTAAAGCTTGAAGATCAGTGTTTGCAACTATAAAGTCAACATATCTCATATTGCTTGACAACATTCTGTTAACGGCATTTGATCCGCCTCCGCCGGCACCTATAACTTTAATTACAGCCGGGGAACCGGCTCCCATTTGTTTGGTATTAACCTTATCTTCTACAATTTCATATAACATACCAATAACCCTCCCGTATGCAATTTTAAAATAATTCTTTTATAAAATCTTTTAATTTTGAAAAAACAAGTCCCGAATTTTCTTTTCTGGAACTTGAAATTTGACCAATCTTATTTTGATCATCAAATCTATGTAATATTAATCCCAACACTGTAGCAAATTCAGGGCTTCTATACTCACCGACAAGACCTCCTATAGTTGAAGGGATTCCCAATCTGGCAGACTGCATTCCGAATATTTCATCTGCTAACTCTGTAGTACCGTTTAACAATGCGCCTCCGCCGCATATAACAACGGAGCCTCCAAGATGAATACCATGCAGCATACTATCCACCTTGTTTTTTACCATTACGAAAATTTCAGCCATACGTGCCTGCAATATTTCACATATCTCACTTCGACAAACTTCTTCAGGCCCCTTTCCCCCAAAAGCCGGAATCAAAATCTGCTCATCTCTTTCAACAAAGGGAAGCCAACAGCAGCCGCTTGATATTTTTATTTTTTCCGCCGTATCAAATGGAATACTTTTTACAATTGCAAGATCATTTGTAACCTGTATTCCGCCTACAGGCAAAGCTGTGGTAATTATAGGTCCTCCGTTTTGCACAACAACTATATCGGTGGTCTCTGCCCCAATATCTATTAAAATTGAACCAAGTTCTTGCTCATCGGTTGTCATTACAGCCCTTACATCTGCCAATCCGTTATACATTAAGCCGTCAATATTTAAATTGGATCTTAAAACACAATTAGGTATATGCTTTATAGATGTAACGGCACCTGTAATTACATGAACTTCAGCTTCAAGTCTGATACCTATCATGTTTAAAGGATCTTTAATTCCATGCTGTTTATCCACACTATAAGAATAAGGGACCACATGAATTATTTGTCTATCCATAGGAAGCTCAAAAGTTTTCGCCGAATTAATTACAGCTTCTATATCCGTTCTATCAATCTCTTTATTGTTTTTACCCTTATCTCTTATAGGGAAAACGCCTTTAGAATTTATACCCTCTATATGAACTCCTCCTAATCCCACAGTACATTGAGAAATATCCACACCCGACATTACCTCAGCCTCATCTACAGCTTTATTTATTCCCTGGACAGTATTTTCTATATTTGTAACTATTCCCTTACGCATACCTGTAGAGCCGCTTATCCCAATACCCGTAATTTGTAAATGGCCTTCTGCATTTTTTTCGGCAACAACAGCCCTAATATTTTTAGAGCCTATATCCAATCCTACAATTATATCATTGCTCATACTCAGCCTCTCTTTTTATATAAACGGCATTAGCTCCCCGTAAATCAATTCCAATAATATCCTTCTCTAAATTTATATCTTTTACAACATCAAGGATAAGCATCATGTATCGTAAAGATTCATCCGTCAAAAATTTATCCGTTATTACGTATAATCGGCTTTTCAACGGGTAAATAACCAAATCATATCCTCCGTATTTTTTAGGCTGAATTTTTATTTCTGAAATTTCATTTACTAAAACCGGATATTTTTTTTGTAAAATATCAAGTTGAACAAAAAGTTGAGATAATTTTTCATTAATTTGCATACCTTCGCGCGGATTTTTAAAAGTCAATCCGGTAACAATAGGCAAATTCGTTTGTACCATATGAGCCCCTATTCTAAAAACAACTCCGCATCCGTCAATCTCCATAGGGACAGTCTTTCCTTTAACTTCAGTAAAAGCTACGGCAACAGCCTTTCTTTCAACTATCTTAATCGAAACTTTATCAGGAAATTTTTTTTCTACTGTGGCAGATGATATTCCGGGATACGACACTAATCGTCTGGAAATTTCAGATGAATTTATACTAAGCCATTTGGTATTATTATTTATACCTGAAAGTTTTTTTACCTCGATAGAACTAAGATCCAAACACCCAGATACATTTATTACGGCTATGGAATTATAAGGCAGAATAACGGCATAAAATACAACTTCCCCTATTAAAGTTAAAACAAGTGTAATAATAAAAATTTTAATTATAATAGGTTTCAATTTAGATTTTTTTTGAGATACAACTTTTTCATCTTTAAAGAACGCATCACGCAAATATTCATCTTTATTCCAATTATATAAAATATCCGCCATTTATTTCTCCTTTTTTTTCACATAGCCGGACGCATTTAAAACCAAGCCGCATAAGCAAAATGTAACTACCAATGAAGACCCTCCGGATGAAAAAAACGGAAGAGGTATGCCGGTAGCAGGAAGTAGTTTTGAAACAACAGCACAATTTACAAGAGACTGAATTATAATACAACTTACAGCTCCGAAAGATACATAAGCCCCGAATCTGTTTTTACAACCAAAAGCTATTCGATAGCCAAAAAATGCAAAAAATGCAAGCAGTGCAATATAAAGAATAACACCGATAAAACCCATTTCTTCCGCCCATACAACAAAAATAAAATCGGAATATATTTCAGGTACACTTGCAATTTTTCGAATACCATTACCTAAGCCCTGTCCCCAAACCCCCCCGCTGGTTAAAGCATTAAGAGAGGCTTGTATTTGAAAACCTGAATCTAAAGGACTCCGTGCAGGATCTAAAAAAGAAAGAACCCTTTCCATTCTATATTCCTTTGTAACAATCATTAAAATCAAAAGAGGACTAAACGACAATATAGCTTTTAAAAACCATAAAAGGGGAACTCCTGCTATAAAAAACATCAACATACCAATCAATAAAATAAATATTGATCCAAAAAAATCATTTCCCAAATATACTAATAAAGCAAAAAAAGATATTATAATAAAAGGTGTAATCACTGAAATTAAAGGCTGATCATAATTTCCTTTTTTCTTATCAAAAAAATTAGCTAAAAATAAAATTAAAGAAAGTTTAAGGAGTTCCGAAGGTTGAAATATAAAACCGGCAATATTAACCCATCTTGAAGCTCCGTTTCTTTCTTCTCCGATTCCCGGAATAAACGGGAGCAGACAAAAAATAAGAGTTGCAAGCATAATAAACGGCAACATTTTTCTTATTGTAGAAAAATCGACAAAGAGAAAAAATGTCATAGCAATAAGACCTAATATAAAATGTTTTATTTGCTTAGTTACAAAATAAAGATGATCATCAAAAAGACGTTGAGCATAATAAATAGAACCGGAATATAATGTTGCAAAGCCAACTCCAAATAAAAGAAGAACCGACATTGCAAAAACAAAGTCATACTTTTCAGAGTGAATATTTTTCTTTGCAATAATATGCTTCACCATTTAAATCCCCTCTTCTTTTAAAACGGATTCCAATCTTTCAAGTTCCATTGATCTTGAACCTTTTAATAAAACAAAATCA
>CAUUFM010000105.1:0-4028 GCA_963544505.1 uncultured Lachnospiraceae bacterium
GATTTTATACTACACCCATTCGTAAACAGGCAGTTAAGTGGTGCGAAAAAATTAATTTTGAACGCCTATCAATATATGAGCTTGATGAGTCTGCATTTGATAAACTGAAAATAATGAAATTTGAGTCATATTCAAAAGAATGGCTTGATTTTATTGTAAATTGCAGGATTGAAAAGGATAATTCCAATTATGATATTGTAACGGGTGGAGTTGCAAACGATAAGGTTTTCAATACAATCGAATTATTTTTTGACGGTTTAATTGAAAAGCAGGAGGCTATAAAGAGATTACGCTATGAGAAGCCCAATTTACAGATATGTTTTCGTTCTGAAAAATCCTTTGAATATCTGCATTTTGAGAGGAGTGAGAAAATATGTTAGCCAATTCGGTACTGTTACAAAAGAAATATGCCCGAATAGTTGTAAAATATGCCGGCAAGAGAAACAAGACCATAGAAGAAGCATTAGACTGTTTTTATCACTCCGATGTATATGTTCTCATAAGTCGCGGCATCTGCGATATGCACTGTATGAGTGATGATTATTTGGTTGAAGAATTGATATTAAGAGAAGATAAATACTAAAACAAATCGCTATGAGTTCCTGTTCGAATCAGGTACAAAATAAGTTCACCGTTGGCAACCTCATAAATCAAAAGCCAATCAGGTGTGATATGACACTCTCTACACCCTTTATAATTTCCACTCAAATTGTGGTCTTTATATTTTGCAGGAAGAGGTTCTCCATTTGCTAAAATATTAAGTACATCGGTTAACAACGAAATATCATAACCTCTTTTCTGCACTCTTTTTAAATCTTTTTGAAATTTTATCGAAGGTCTTATTTTATACATCAAGCAAATCTCTCATCATTTCGTCAACATTATCATAGGTCTTACCAATCGTAGAGTCGGCTTTCATTTTCTGAACCTCCTCGATTGCTGCAATAGTTTCTATATTCGGTATTTCATATTTAATGACATTCTGCATATACCTTATGATATTTCCATTAACGTTCTCACCGTGACCGGAAACAATGCGATTAAAAGCATCATATATTTCTCTATCCATAGAAAAGGAACAGGTTATCATATTATTCTTGTTCATAATTATGCCTCCTTTCACTCACTTATTAATATAAGTATAAACAACTTTAATCAAAATATCAACTCTCCTTTTTTAAACTTTTTAAAATAAATAATATCTAAAAACCTCAAAGGATATTATCCGAATAAGATAATATCCTCTGAGGTTTATTTATGCTTAACAATATTATGACTGATTATCTAAATTATATTTCTGAAATTTTAAACTTACCTATTAATGATTGCAACAATCCCGCCTGTGCGGATAACTCTTCAGATGCCGCCGCCGATTCTTCACTGGTAGCGGAATTGCTTTGAATAACACTTGATATCTGATCCACCGCAACGGTTATCTGATTAACGGATGCTGCCTGTTCATCTGATGCTTCACTCACGTTTGATATAACCTCTCCTACCGTCTGTACTCCTACCACCACATCTTTTAAAGCATTGGCAGTGGTATCTGCAAGGATTGAGCCTCTCTCTACCGCATTTACAGTCTGAGCTATGAGATTGGCGGTGTTCTTGGCAGCCTCCGCCGATTTTCCTGCAAGATTTCTTACCTCGTCAGCCACTACCGCAAAGCCCTTTCCGGCTTCTCCCGCTCTTGCCGCTTCAACCGCCGCATTTAATGCCAAAATATTCGTCTGGAAAGCAATATCATCTATCGTCTTTATTATCTTGCTGATTTCTCCCGCCTTTTCGGAGATATCATTCATTGCAACGACCATATCGCTCATACTGTTGTTGCTGACCTCAAGCTTACCTAAAACAGTATCCGAATCGGATTTCGCCTTATTCGCATTATGTGCATTATCGTTTATTTTCTGCGATATATCGGAAATGGTAGCCGAAAGCTCCTCTATGGATGCCGCCTGCTCCGTAGCACCCTGAGATAAAATCTGTGCTCCGTTGCTCACCTGATCCGCTCCGCTTAATACCTGATCCGATGCCTTTGTCACCTCTGATATCAGATCGGACACTCCCTTTATAGTTCCTTCAACACCGGTGAAAAGAGGTCTAACTTCTCCTATATATGCCTCAGGATGAGAACTTTTTACGGTAAAGTTCCCCTCACTCAGCTCTTTTAAGGTATGCGACATATCCTCAATCATAACCTTTAAGTTCCTGCATATACTGCCTGTAGCATCTGCCAGTACCTTTATCTCATCCTGACTGTCCACAACGGGAACTTCGGTGCTTAAATCACCCTCAATCAGCTGTTCTATCCTCTTAACGCACTTATTAACAGGTCTTGCAATCCCGACAGATATCCTCATTCCAAGCAATACGGAAATGGCTACGGTAATCAGTACAACCGAAATTACAAATATTATAGAATAAAAAGAACTTCTGCTAAGATCATCACTTAACTGATATCCTTTATCAACCTTAAATTTCATAAGCTCTCTAAACTCATCAAACATCTTGTCATAAAGAGGATGCACCTCTTCTTTCAGCATTTTTTGAGCCTGTGCCGTCCTTGCAGGATCTGTGGTATCTCCTACCTCTAATGTCTTTTGAACGGCATCATACCATTGTTTTTCAGCCTCCATTGCCCTTTTTAATATTTCCTTTGTTTCAGATAGACAGCTTTTTTCTATCACAGGTATAGTCTTACGAAACTTCTCGGCAATTTCGGCAAGATATGCCTTTTCTTCATCAATTACTTTTTGATCCGTGAAGCTGACTATATTGGCTACACAATTTTCCGCCTCTGAAACACAAACCATAGCCTCACCTATATCTCCCTGAACAAAGCCGTAAAGAAGAAGAGCCCTTGAATATTTATGATCTATGTTCCTCATAATAAAAACTGACACTATCCCTGCTATTCCTGCTAATATTGCCACAAACAAAAATGATAATATCAGCCTTTTTCCAATCTTCATCTTTTTAAGCATTTTTCATTCCTCCCAGTCTTATAATTAATTAGTGAATTAATAATAACCCTAATAATATAAATTGTCAAATAAACTATGCATAACTTACAAATTTTTCACCCCCCCCCGCAGTTTTTTATGTTTATTTTGCATAAAAAAATAAGAATTTTTTGTGAAAATTATTGGTTAGTTTTTGGTTATTTAAAAAGACTTTGTTCTATTATATTAAAATTACCGATTAAATTGATATATATTGTGCAAAATTAACATTTTTTAAATCTATTTTTTAACAATTATACCCAAAACGCATTAATGTAACATAATGTGACAATTTGCATAAAAATTTATATAACCGCACAATCATTTATACTCCTGAAATTTCTCTAAGCACAGTTTTTGCAAGCAGTATTGCAGCTGCCGCGGGAACAAAACACTCGGATAAGGAATTTAATAGCTATGTTTTAGACGAAAAGAAATACAGATATTCACCAAAAAAATAAGAGGTCAAGAAAGCTCTTGACCTCTTATCTGTTTTTCTTATTTACTTGCCTTTTTCTTAAAAAATCTCACAAAAACCATCAACACTGCCATAAATCCCGCAGCAAATCCGAAAATCTCTCCATCTCTCCTAATGTAAAATGTATCTCCTGTTTTCGGCACGTCCGCTAACGGAGTATCCTCATCCTCGATATCCGCAGATTCAATGTTATTATTGTCTATGCTTGCAAGCGGGGTATCGTCATCTGCAATTTCCTCATCATCTTGTAATATAGTATCTTCGTCCTCAATATCGGCAGCGGCACTTAGAGGTGTGCTTTCATCATTGATTATATCCGATGAAACACTGTTGCTCTCACTAATCCCCGCCTCAGGCACAATCGGAGGTATGAAGGGATAATATGGGGTTGTGTCGGGGTTGTCTTGCTCCGGATTGTCTTGTCCCGGATTATCTTGTCCCGGATTGTCTTGTCCAGGATTGTCTTGTCCAGGATTGTCTTGTCCCGGATTATCTTGTCCCGGATTGTCCTGTCCAGGATTGTCTTGTCCCGGATTGTCTTGTCC
>CAUUFM010000106.1:0-3953 GCA_963544505.1 uncultured Lachnospiraceae bacterium
CGAACTATAATACAATGAAATATTTAGATTGTCAAGCTGACATCTTGAATTTTCACGAAATGATTTCTATAATACAATACTTTCAATTAAATGGATTATTCTTTTATTTTATGGTATAATACGAATACTTAGGAAAATCAAGCAAGGCGAAGATTTTACTTAGTATGAGCTATACCTAAACACTTAGAGAAAGCGAGTCAAGAACAAAGATTAAATAAAAATAAAAAAAGTGAAAGCTTGACGAAGCTTGAACTTAGTATTTATGGTATAATGTAGCCAGAGAACTTGGTGAGTACAAGTCGCAGACGCAGTATGAACCTAGTCGTAGGCATACCGACGCCCTTAGCGATTTGCGAACAAAGTGAGCAAGAGCTTAGTAGTCGGTGTGTAAATTAAGCCTGTGAGAGTTTGCGATAGCAAATTCGGGCAGAAACCATTAATTAGCGAAGTATGAGGTTAGTGCGAGCTATTAGATTACTGTAAGGGAAACGATATATTAAAGGAATTTTTGGAAACAAAGGAACGGGAGGTGAAAAAATATTAAAGCTATGAAAAAATTATTTGCGGTATTTTATATATTTATTTTATCTTTTCTGTCTGTAAATATTAGTTATGCTAAAGATTATAATGTAATATTGGGAGCTGACAGACATACTGTTCTTGCAAGCAGGGATAATAACATATTGGTTATTGATGCCTATTATTTTTCAAAAGATGATATAAAAAAACTCCACAATAATAAAAATAAAGAGGTGTTATCCTACCTTAATATAGGCTCTATAGAGAAATTTAGAGATGATTTTAAGTCCTATAAAAATATAATCTCAGCTCTATATGAAAATTGGGAAGATGAATATTGGGTTGATATAACTGCTGATAAGTGGCAAAAAAGAATAGCCGATATAGCTTATAAACTTGATGAAAAGGGTATAGACGGATTTTTTCTTGATAATGCCGATGTTTATTATCATTATAAAAACGACAAGGTCTATGATGCCCTTATTGCCATATTGCAAGAGCTTAAGCAATATGATAAAAAAGTGATAATAAACGGGGGCGATGAATTTGTAAAAGAGTTCATTAAACAAGGAGAGGATATCTCTTTAATTTCAGGAATTAACCAAGAAAGTGTGTTAACTAAGATTGATTTTAAAAATAACAGATTTTTACCGCAGGATAAAAATACGAAAGACTATTTTAAAGATTATTTAAAACTGTGTAAAAGTAAAGGATTTGAAATTTTTATATTGGAATATATTAAGGGCAATAAGAAGATAAATAATGCTATAAAAAATTTTTGTGATAAGAACGGATATAGATATATGATTTCCGACAGTTTAAAGCTTGATTGACAGAATTTGAATATATTTCTTAGAAAGAGGATAGAAAATTGATTAGTAAAAGGTTGATAGAATCAGTTCCTAAAAGCAAAAGGTATATTTTTTTAAGTGTACTTATGCAGATATTATCATTATTTGCAAATGTGGGTTTTATATATGTTATTACCCGAAGCATAGATGAGGCTTTTAATAACAGAGGGTTAACTGATAAAAGTATTTTAGTATTGATAATAGCCGTGCTTCTTACCGTCTGTATAAGATTTTTATGCAATATAGTAATAAACAGAATCAGTTTTTTATCATCAAGAGCTGTTAAAGTCACACTTAGAAGCAAGCTTTATTCAAAGCTTATTACTCTTTCTTATAAATATAATGAGGGTTTTACATTGTCAGAACTCACACAGCTTTTTACAGAGGGTATAGAACAGCTTGAGATATATTTTGCAGCATATTTGCCGCAATTTTTTTATTCTATGGCAGCACCCGTAATACTTTTTGCGATACTGTTTCCCATTCATAAAGTGACGGCAATAGTGCTGCTTTTAGGGGTTCCTATGATACCGGCGGCAATAGCTGCGGTGCAGAGCATTGCAAAGAAGCTTTTATCAGGTTATTGGAACAAATATACCTCACTTGGCAACAGTTTTTTAGACAATTTACAAGGGCTTACCACGCTTAAAATATATAATTCCGATGAATATAAAAATCAGGAGATGAACAAAAAAGCTGAGGAATTTAGAAAAATCACTATGAAAGTGTTGGGAATGCAGCTTAATTCTATTATTATTATGGACTTAATAGCCTACGGCGGTGCGGCTTTGGGGATTTTCACGGCATTGCTCGGACTTAAAGACGGGAATATAACAATGGCACAGTGTTTTTTTATTATATTGATTTCAGCCGATTTTTTTATCCCTATGAGGCAGATGGGAAGCCTTTTTCATGTGGCTATGAACGGCGTAGCCGCCGGTGAAAAAATGTTTCGGATACTTAACGCCAATGTTGATGACGAGAGTAGACAAAAGGATTTACCTGATAATAAAGATATCATATTTGAGAATTTGGGCTTTTCTTATGACGGAAAAAAAGAGGTTTTATCATATATCAATTTAAGCTTCAGTATAGGCAGCTATGCGATAGTAGGAGAAAGCGGATCCGGAAAATCCACCATAGCATCTATTTTATCGGGGAAACATAAGAATTACAGCGGTTCTTGTAAAATCGGCGGTATTGAGCTTAGGGATATTAAAACGAGCTGTTTGAATAAAGCCTTGGCATACATAGGGCATGAGAGCTTTTTATTTAAGGGCAGTGTCAAAGAAAACCTTAAAATAGCAGATGAAAATGCTGACGAAAGTAAAATGTGGGAAGTACTTAAAAGAGTAAATCTAAAGGGATTTTTTGAAGGTGAAAACGGTCTTGATACTATGATTGATGAAAGAGCGGGCAACCTTTCCGGAGGACAAAGACAAAGGCTGGCATTGGCACGAGCCCTGCTGTTTGACAGCGATATTTATATTTTTGATGAAGCCACATCAAATATTGATGCGGAAAGCGAAAATGCTATTATGAGGGAGGCAAGAAATCTCTCAAAAAATAAAATTGTCATTATTATTTCTCATAGATTGTTTAACGTGATTGAATCTGACAGAATATATCTTTTAGATAATTCAAAGATAGCACAAACAGGGACTCATAATGAATTATTAGAGAATAACGGGCATTATGCCGACCTTTGGAAAACACAGCAGAGTTTGGAAGGATATGTGGGGTAGAGAATATGCGAAACAGTAATGATGACAATAAATTAAACGGTTTTTCAGTAATGGCAAGATTGGTAATTCTTATAAAGCCTTTGGTAGGCTACATAGTCTTTGCCGTTATAGTAGGTCTTATCGGACATTTATGTGCAAGCTTTATCACAATTTTCGGAAGTATGGCGGTTTTAAAAATATCGGGATTGAATATGGACTTATCCTTAAAAACTGTATTTATAATAATGTTTTCAATAGCTGTTCTAAGAGGGGTATTAAGGTATATTGAGCAAACCTGCAATCATTTTATTGCATTTAAGCTGCTTGCAATTATCCGTGACAAGGTGTTTATCGCAATGAGGCGATTAGCTCCCGCCAAGCTTGAGGGGAGGGACAGAGGAAACCTTATATCCCTCATTACATCTGATATAGAGCTGCTTGAGGTGTTTTATGCACATACGATTTCACCTGTTTTTATCGCTGTATTATTCGGAGCGGTTATGGTGCTTTTTATAGGGCATTTTCATATTTTGCTCGCTCTTACAGCCCTTTTAGCCTATTTAACCGTGGGGGTGTTTATGCCGCTTTTTGTATCCAAAAACAGGGCGGGAACTGATTTAAGAAACAGGGTCGGAAGTTTGAGCAGCTATGTATTGGAGGGACTTTACGGTTTTAGAGAGGTGTTGCAATTCGGAATCGGAAATAAAAGATTATCTGGTATCAAACAAAAAACAGATGAAGTGCTGTATGAGGAGGAGAAGCAAAAAAGAGCTGTCGGAATAAATACCGCACTCACAAATTCTTTTATTTTCTTATTTGATTTGACAATGCTTGTGGTGTCAATTGCATTATACAATGC
>CAUUFM010000107.1:0-3940 GCA_963544505.1 uncultured Lachnospiraceae bacterium
ATAAGGCGGCATATTTAACATTAAAGGATTTAAGATATGCAATCTGTGATAAATTCGTCAGATTGCCTATGGGATATTTTGATAACAACGCAAGCGGGAAATTAAAGACAATATTAGTGGATAGAGTGGAAGACATTGAAAAAACATTAGCCCACCTGTTGCCTGAGATGACAGCCAATTTGCTGATACCTGTAGCTATGATTATTTGGATGTTTATGATCAATATACCGCTTACCGCCGTCGTTTTAATATGGATAATATTCGGACTGTCTATCGGAGCGGCTATGATGATCGGATATAAGGAAAAATATGAGGGACAGGTGCAGGCACAAAAAAATATGAACCAATCAGTCATAGAATACGTAAAGGGTATTGAGGCGATAAAGACCTTTAACATAGGAGATAAGTCATATATTAAATATAAAGATGCGGTCACACATCACGCACAATATGCTATAAACTGGATGAAAAATTCACAGATTTACGCTTCTCTTTCCTATAGTATAGCCCCTGTATCCATATTTCCGGTGATTGTTGTAGGACTGATGCTTTTAAATAGCGGAGGAATTACCGTACAAAATTTCTTTATATTTATGATGATTTCTCTTGGAATTTTCAAACCGATTGTAAAGGCGTCCGGTTATTTCGACCAGTTGGCACAGATGGGGACGGTTACAAAGGAAATAAAAGAAATTTTAACTTATCCTGAAATAGAAAGAAATGAGGAATGTGTTCTTACAGAGGATATGTCATACGACATTATATTCAGAAATCTGCTGTTTTCTTACGATGGAACGAAGAATGAAATTGACGATATAAATTTGGAAATAAAAGAAAAGACGATGACTGCCATAATAGGAACTTCGGGGTCGGGAAAATCCACTTTGGTGAAACTTTTGGCAGGTTTTTGGGATTTTGAAATAGGTGATATAAGAATAGGAAATATTTCAATAAAGGATATGTCGATTAATCAGCTGAATTCTCTGATTTCTTATGTGGATCAAAATACCTTTTTATTTAACGACAGTATTATGGAAAATATAAGAATCGGCAAAAGAGGAGCTTCCGAAGAGGAAATTATTGAAGCTGCCAAAATAGCAGGCTGTCACGACTTTATAGTTCAGCTTCCAATGGGATATAACACGATAGCAGGCGACAGACTCTCAGGAGGAGAAAGGCAAAGGATTGCACTTGCAAGAGCAATTTTGAAAAATGCTCCAATTATTATCTTGGATGAGGCTACCTCAAGTACGGATGTTGAAAATGAAGAGAAGATTAGAGCAGCATTGCTTGAGTTCACAAAAGACAAAACGCTCATTGTTATCACCCATAAAATTAATGCTATTATAAATGCGGACAAGATTGTATATATGGAAAATGGAAAGATTCTCTCTTGCGGAACGCATAAAGAACTTATGAAAGCTTGTTATAAATATGGAAAAATCAAATTATCAACGGCTGAGGATTCAGACCTTTAAAAAATACTTGGAGGGAAAATATGTTTGAATCTATAAGGAGTATTTGGAATTTTAGTATAAAAAGACGGCATCAATTAGTTAAAATTTTAATTCTGTCATTTATAGAGGGTATGTTTGTTATGTTGAAAATGGCTGCGGTGATTTTTGCCGTGAATGCGATGTTTAACAAATTTGCAACTGATGATTATATTCATAAGGTAATAATGCTCGGTATCATCTGTATTGTCGGAGTGTTTGTTTTGGGATATTTTACACAACTGGGTTCTGTCAGAGTCGGATTTGAAATGGCTGAGGATAAGAGATTGTATTTCGGTTCATTTTTTAAAAGGCTTTATCTCGGATTCTTTAATGAAAATTCTATCGGCAATATAAATTCAACGCTCACCACATCAATCTCTCATATAGAACAGGTGGCGCCGATTATTTTAATTTATGTGATAGGCGGCCTTTTATCTGCGGTGTCCATAGTTCTCGGATTTATTTACTATGAATGGAGGGTTTCAATTATCGTGCTTGTCGGAATAACAGCCTATCTGTTCGCCGTCAATCATCAAATGAAAGTTTCAAAAAGAGAGGCTCCCAAAAGGCAGTTGTCACAGATGAGGTTAACGGAGAGTGTTATTGAATTTATACAGGGAATAAGGGTTATTAAAGCTTTTGATACGGACAATAAAGATGAGAGGGTTAAAAAGGGTATAGATGACAGTTTTTTAAATAACATAAATTTATCTGACAAATCTGTTCCGTCAAGCATATGTGCCGGGCTTATAATACAGTTATTTGAAATTTTAATCGCAGTGTTTGCTTTTTTTATGTGGAACGGCAAAGAAATATCTCCTCAAAAAGCCATAAACCTTTTAATTATGAGTTTTGCAATATTTCAGTCAATAAATCAGGCAGGTTCGGTACTTTCGATGATAGGTATTTTGGACAGTACGTTAAAAGAGGTGGAAAACATAGAATCAGGCGAGGAAATAAAGGTATTATCACCTGTGGAGAATATGAAATCAAATGAGGTTGAATTTAAAAATGTGAGTTTTTCTTATGGAAACGGAGAAATTATAAAAGGTATATCCACAATAATTAAACCGAATTCACTCACGGCAATTGTGGGACATTCAGGCTCCGGAAAGACGACATTTTGCAAACTGATACCGAGATTTTATGATGTATCTTCCGGTGAAATTCTTATCGGAGGAGCAAAAATTACAAACATACCTACAGAGGAATTGATGGAAAAAATAAGCATAGTATTTCAAAATGTTTATTTGTTTGAAGATACAATATTAAATAATATCAGATTTGCAAAGCCTGATGCAAGTAATGATGAGGTTATAGAAGCCGCAAAAAAAGCAAGGTGCTATGATTTTATTATGTCCTTACCTTCAGGTTTTGACACTATGGTGGGAGAATCGGGAGATACATTATCAGGCGGAGAAAAGCAAAGAATAGCCATAGCAAGAGCAATACTTAAAGATTCACCTATTATTATTTTAGATGAATTTACCAGTGCCCTTGATTTTGAAAACGAATATCATATTTTGAAGGCTATAGATAATTTGCTTGAAAACAAAACCGTTATAATTATTGCACATAGATTGGAAACCATAAGGAAAGCGGATCATATCATTGTTCTTAATAAAGGGGAGATAGTTCAGGAGGGTACTCATAATGAGCTTATAGGGCAGGAAGGAATATACAGCTCTTTTATTGCAACAAGAGAACGGGCAAATATATGGAAATTCAAGTAGTTTTGTCTATGATTTTTATGGAGGGATATTACATTAAAATGTAGTATCCCTCTTTTTACTGTCAAAATCAATGTATAGGAGAGGATTTAAAATATGGAATTAATCAATAAAAATAACAAAAACAGGGCAGTTTACTTTGACAATTTGTACAAAATTTATACTTAAAAAACTGTTGACATATTAGCGGTTTTATTATAATATCAAATCGACACATACTGTTAAATGTAGGTTAGATATTAGCTTATCTTTTTACTGCCTGATTTTTTGGATTTGTATGTTAATAAATTAACTTAGGAGGTATTTTCAATGAAATCAAAAAAAGAAAGTATTGGTAAAGGAATATCTAATCAAATTCGATTAAGAGATAAGGTTTCATTCAGTA
The DNA here is from genome assembly GCA_963544505.1 of uncultured Lachnospiraceae bacterium. Lineage (GTDB taxonomy): Bacteria > Bacillota > Clostridia > Lachnospirales > Lachnospiraceae > CAUUFM01. Next base: position 3,612 of record CAUUFM010000107.1, read on the forward strand.
TTATTGTAAGAGCGGTTATAGCTATTTTTTTAATATTGACCTGTTTAACGGTTATAGTTATTTACAGTAATGTAAAAATGTTAAAACATAGTACCAATAAGTTGTTTTCAGATTATTCTGAAGATAACAAAAAGGAAATTGAAAATAAAATAGCTGTTGCGGATATTGCCATAGCTAATGTTAATGATTATGTTGTGGCTCATTATAAAGAGATGGTCGGAACACAAGATGAAGAAAAAAATTATGTAAGCGGAGTATACGGCGATTCCCTTAAACTGACGGAAAAACAGTTTTATGCTGAAAATTATTTTATAAATAATTTTAAGAGC